>PIYA01000050.1 GCA_003601785.1 Candidatus Bathyarchaeota archaeon | reverse complement strand
CACCGTGATAAAAATATTATACTCCACAAACTGCACAGTCTCCTATACGGAAGACGCCATTGAAAACTACGGCGGAACCCTCCTATTCGGAAATACTAGTAGATCTGTAACTGACAGAGAAACTGTGGTGCAGATTATCCCGAATGATGTTATAAACTCTACGCAGTGGCAAGACGCCCTTGACGTAATCCAGAACATAACGGTGCTATACGACGAATTCATGTTTAATATAACAGGCACGCCTTCGCAGGGTCAGTTGCTTACAGGCTTAGACGACCTCAACATAACAGTTAACATAAAAGTTCCACCAGACGGAGGCTACGTCACAGTTTACAACTCAACATACTACGCAAGCGAACTTGGTGCCCGTTACAATATCACATACAACGGCAACATGACCATACGGTATAGCATTACACCGCCAGAACACGAATGGGTTCACGTGACAGGGAGCATCTTACTCAGAGCCAACCACACATTAACATACACTGGGCAAGCTAGTACCTACACGGTAATTGCTAATTACTCGATCGCAGCGGCTTCTCTAACAAAAAGCTTGATGGGACGCTACGAGTGGATAGTTGTTGGCAACCACTCCCGCGCCATAGACTCCATTGGTGCGGCAATGGTTTCAGAAGCCTTCAAGGAGAAACAGGTAATCACCGACAACGGCGGACTAGACATGTCCGATGTCACTTGGGGACCGAATATTCCTTACATGCTTTCAAACATGGGCAACGGTACATGGAGGCCAAGCGGACCAGCTTGGACCAACTGGTATGACAGCGTTGGCAGATTAGCCTTGGTAGATGACTGGTGTACACGATATCCTGTGTCTTCGTCTAATATAATAACAGTTGCAGGTCCGTCGGCAAACCTTGTAAGTGAATATTTCAACGAGTTTTCACAAGCCATTCAAATTTACGGTATAACAAGCGGCAATTTAATCGACGTGATATTCGCGACAACCTGTTGGAACACAACTCAAGCAAGCAATTACCTAGGTCAATACTATTACAGTAACGGTCAATTCTACCAAGGTGACACCAATACTGGAATAGGGGTAATCACAACCTACAAAGACCTCAACGGAACAGTTGGTTTTCTAATTCACGGCTGGAGTGGAGACGACACCTACTATACGTGCAAATGGTTCCAGGAATACGGCATATACTATCTGCAAACAGAAAACTTTGGAGTAACAACGTTGGTGATCAGAATAAACTATAACCAGGCGGGTGCAAAAACAACGAATCCTATGCCTCCAAACTACCAGTACGACTCACACTTCCCAGCGATTACAATTCTGGAACGTTTAGGAACGATAAGTGAAAAGACACCGCACGATCCATAGTAAAGCTACAGCCTTAATTCTCCCTTTTTTATCAATTTTAAAATCTAAAACAATCTTTTACCACGCGCACTCTCAAAACAGAAAGCTAAAGCTTCTAGATCTTTCTCAGCGACATCCACCCATCTAAACTGTTTTGAATAAACCTTTGAAAACTTGCTAAGTCTACACCATTCCCTTTCAGTTAGATTCAAAACTTTCAGAACAGCTGAACCGAGTTTTTCTAAATCTTTTACAGGAACAAGAGAAACACTCTTACATGCCCCGAAATTTTCTCTCAAAGCAGGTATGTCATAAGCTATCACTGGCAGTCCACAAGCCAACGCCTCTGCAACAGCAAGGCCCCAGCCTTCAAAAAGACTTGGAAAGATGAAGAATCTACTTGACTTTAATAAACTGTATAGTTCCGGATCGCTGCAGCGGCCCCGGAGAAAAACGTTGTTTTCTAAGTTTAACTCCCTTATCTTTTCTCGGAGGGATGCAAGTTCAATTCCTGTTCCAACAATCAAAAGTTTAACGTTACCTCTAGCCTTAACAATTCTTTTCCACACTTCAAGAAGGTCAAAAACTCCTTTTTCTTTAGCTATTCTACCAACAAAAATTCCGTCAAAAACTTTCTTGTCGAAGCGGGATTTCACTGAATGAAGCAGTTTACTGTTCACTGCGTTACCGCTGACAAAAATTTTAACTTCAGAAACACCGTTGCTGCTTAGAGATTTTGCGGTAAAATTTGAGACAGCTATTATTGTGTTCACTTTTTTCCGCAAAAGAGACAACGTGATGTAAAATGTGAAAGTTTTGATTAAAGAAACAAGTCTGCCGTATTTTATGTTTCGGTAACTGCGGTAAAGTCCATAAGTTCTAGAATTTTTAGGGTTAGAAAACGATAGGTCAACATGATGGACAACTACACATAGGGGTAAACGGAAAACAGAACCGATAAAACAGCCTAAAATAAGGTTTGGCAAAGTGTTGTTTGAAACATAGATTACATCGGGTTTTACATGGTTAACCACAGAAAGACTCTTTAACCCAGCTCTTGAAATCCAGAGAAACCACCTCAAATAAGTGGTTAGCCATCCTTTTCCATGAAAGCTGAAAGGTAACAAGTATTTTTTACAGTTTTTCCCTGATAGGTTTAAAAGACTAGGGGAAGATTCTAAAACCGTTAATTCTAAGTCATCTCTTCTACAAAAAAACTTTGAAATCTCAACAAACCTTTTCTCTGCGCCACCCATGGCAGTCACAGACGCGGTTGGATGGAAAAAGACCGCGAAAACGCGAACAGAACCTTTTTCTCTTTGTTTCAGCGTTGGGCCGCATGTTTTATGTCTGTCAGATAACAAGTTTTGACACGTCATTCCAGTTTTTGAATGGTTTCTTCCAGAATTTTCAGGTGTTTCTCACAGGAAAAATTCTCTTTTACAAAACTACGTGTCTTTTCAGAAATTTCATCTTTGCCGATTTCTGCAGCTTTCAAAGCTTTTTGAGCAAAGTCTTCTAGATCGTAAGGTTTAGCTCTGAAACCTGTTCTGCCATCAATCACTGTTTCACACGGCCCGCCACCGTCATCCCAGACAACAGCAGGTGTTCCACAAGCCATGGCTTCAACGGGTCCCAACCCGAAATCTTCTTTTGGAACGGGATAAACATAAACATCCGCCGCATTGTACAGTTTTACAAGTTCCTCCTGAGACTTAAACCCCAAAAACTCTACATTTGCTTCTATTCTCAGATCTTTAGCGATTTTTAAAAGTCTTTTAACATATTTGCTATTTTCCTTTGAAATTTCACCTGTGATAGCCAGAGTTGCTGAAGGAAACTCCTTAACCACGTAACTCATTATCTTTAGAAGCCATTCCCATCGTTTCACTGCAACAATTCTCCCCGTGGAAAGAATAAAGGGCCAACCGAAACTCGCACGAAAACTTTTGACCAAAACTCTATCTAAAACTCTAAAAGCCTCTATGTCAACCGGTGGATAACAAACCTTCGCATTTATGCCATAAATAAAACGAATTCTTTTGGCTGTAAAATAACTGTTTGCCAAAACACTGTCAGAGTTCACCACGCTCAGATAGTCCAGCTCTTTTAACAACGGACCTGCAAGCTTGCTTAACCTAAAAATTATTTCGCGGACATCGTTAAACCTCCATAAAGAACGCTCCTTCTGGTTTAAGTAGATAAATCTTGGAGGCGAATGAATATAACTTACATATTTTGTCCCCTTAACCATCTTGTTCAAATAGCCTATCCAAGGAGCTGGACCGTAACCGTGACACAGCAAGATATCGTTTTTGTCGAACACTGGTAGAGTTAAAGGAGCGAGTGGTATAGATAAAATGATTCTTACAGTGGGATTGTTAGGAATCAAGGGTGTGAAAAAACTTCTTGTGTAACAGTGAGGATTTGACGATTCCTTGTGTAATTTTTTGTCTAGATAGGCAAAGTAACATTCAGCTTGACACCCTCGATTATTCAGCAATTCCACCTGCTTTAGAATTACCCTTTCAGCTCCTCCCAGCTCTTTTAGGTGGCTGTAAATTATCGCTACTTTCAAGGCTTTCCATCCTTTTGACGCTGCTCACATGCCGAAAGCTCTTCAACAACTTTTTTGCTATGTTCATGTTTGTTTTGCATTGTTAGAGTGTGGTTTCTTTAAACCATTATTAAAAAGTTCTTAGCAGTTCAGAATCGGAAAAAGAACAAAATCATCCAATAAACTTTTTTACTTCAACACCCTTAGCAACAATTCAAATGGAAAAGGAAAAACAATGAGCGAAACAGACCAAAATTCTCAGCAGCCTCTTCAGCAAACAGACTTTGAAGAGATAACTACACTGGTTTATGCAGAGTTTCAAGTTGAAGAAGCGTTGATGGAACATAACATTCCAACCTACTATCTGAAACAGCCACAAGAAACAAAGCAGCCTTTTCTAAGACTGCTAAAAAACCTTGAAAAAATAGGTTTTATAGCTTTTTTAAGGAGAAAAAATGGAAGAGTAGTTTTAAGAGTCACCCCGAAGCCACCGACAAAACCGAGTAACATTTTGATCAATTGGCTGTTATTCTTCGCAACCATAGGAACAACATTTCTCACAGGGTACATAATCTCCTCAGAACCGCTTAATCCTTTAATCGGCGGAATCACATTTACAATATCGATAATGGCTGTACTTGGAATACACGAAATGGGGCATAAGATAACCGCGAATAAAAGAGGAATAGAGGCTACGTCTCCATATTTTATTCCGGGTCCGCCGCCTATTGGAGGAATATTAGGAATTGGAACTTTTGGCGCGGTTATAATGCAGAAGTCACTTCCGCCCAATAAAGACGCGTTATTTGATGTAGGAGCAAGCGGTCCGGTTGCCGGGTTCTTCGCAGCTGTTATAGCAGCAACTGTTGGTATCTCATTCTCTCACTATACAGTAATTTCAGAAAACGCTCCGACGCTTCCTACGCCAATACTATTCTGGTTAATAGGACATTGGGTTTCACCTTCCGGTCTTATTCCGCAACCTGGTCCCGGAGAAATTCTAGCGATAAGCTTGCATCCTGTTGCTTTTGCAGGTTGGGTTGGAATAATTGTAACGATGCTTAATTTGTTACCTGCGGCAATGCTTGACGGTGGTCACATAGCGAGGTCTCTTGTTGGTGAAAAATTACGAGGCATACTAACAGCATTATCAATTATATTATTAATTATCGAGGGCTTCTGGCCTATGGCTTTCTTTGTCCTTTTTCTCTCCATGTACAGACATCCAGGTCCACTGGACGATGTTTCCAGTCTATCGAAAGGTAGAAAAATTTTTACAATAGTTTTATTATTGATTTTTGTCTTGTGCTTCTTTATCTAATGTAGTCTTGTTGAACATTTATTCAGCAATATTTATTAGATGTCATAAAAACCGATTTCTGCAGAGAGTTAAAATGCAACACGCTCTTATTCTCACAATCTTCTTCGCATTTTTTATGGTGGCATCTCTGCTTATTCCTACTCCTATGTTTCCAGGAAACGTTTTCTGCAAGTTGATAGGCATATCTGCCGTTGAATATTCTCTGTTTTTAAGCGCCGTTTTTAACGGTGTCTTTTACGGTTCGATTTTGTGGCTGGTTTTTGTTGTTATAAGTAGAAGGTTTGAGGAGAAATAGTAGGGTTGGTTTTAAACTTTTGGTTGCTGTAAAAAGCCTACAAGTCTGATTTTGCTTCCACACTTTTTACACATGAGAATTAGCTCTGCCAGTTTGTCGCCTTTAACTTTTGTTTCAAGGATAGTGTATACCTCTTCTGACTCGTCATCCGGAGAGATTATCGCTCCGCATTTTGGACATGGAAAGGCTCCGTCACCGTCAATCTTCGTTAGGTCCACCGTGTACATCACATCTTTTTTGGTTGTAGCTTTCTTCATCATTTAACGCACCTTTCTGATCTTGATGGTTTGCATGGTGGCTGAAAATATAATTAACAATTATGAATGTATAATCTAGATTACAAATCTATGTATTGCAAATTCATAAACGCTATATAAATTTCAAAGAATGCTTTTTATAATGGTGGAAAATTTTGAAACTTGCAGTGGCTGCTCTGCTACTTACGTTTGTTACAGCGGTTACCGCAGGCTTTGTTGTGTATCATTTCATGGCGAATCTTAGTGAGAAAATGAAGTCTGCTTTTCCAGCACAGACTTTGGAGCTTGTTTCCAAATCGATTAACAACACGTGTTTGACAGTTTATGTTAGAAGTTTTGCTTCGGTGAACGTGAAAGTTGTGGAGGCTTATGTTAACGGTGAACCATGTGATCTAAAAGAGAGCGTTGTGATTTCGTCTGGCGAGGTTGGAATCATCCATTTATATCATGAGTATAGAAAGGGTGAAACTTACACCGTGAGAATCGTGCCTTCTCTCGGTTCTCCCCTCATCTTCAGCGTTAAATACGAATAAAAAGTTCTTGAACTTTCTTTATTTCTTAGTTTTCTTTTCCTTCTTTGTTTCTCCTTCCTCAGGAGTTTCCGTTTTTTCCTCTTCCTTCTCTTCTTCCATTTCACTTGTGATTTCTTCTATTGGTTTTGGCGGTGGTGTTGTAGCCATGGTCCAGCCTATCCATGCTCC
>PIYA01000049.1 GCA_003601785.1 Candidatus Bathyarchaeota archaeon | reverse complement strand
ACATGGACTGGAACAGTCTATATAAGGGCTGACGGAAGCGTAGATCCATCAGACGCACCAATCATAACAGTTGACAATGTAACATATACTCTAACCGGAAGAATCGCGAGCAATGCAAATGGTATTGTTGTAGAGAGGGATCAAATACTACTTGACGGGGCAAATCAGATGATTTCAGGGAAAAAAACCCACGAGTCAAGAGGAATCGACTTGTCGGGAAGGATAAATGTAACCGTTAAGAACGTGCAAATTGAAAACTTCACCTACGGAATCTTGGTTTGGGAATCTTCTAACTGTACTATTCTCGGAAACAATTTGATAGGTAATGATATTGGCATTGCGCTTTCTGTATCTTCTAACAATACTTACACTATTGGAAATACTATAATAGCAAACCACTTTGCCGGCGTCTGGCTCTACAAGTCTATCAAAAATACTATTAGCAGAAATAATTTAACAAACGATGATCATGGCATTGGTATTTCTGTATCTTCCAATAACAGCATTAGTGAAAATTATATTGCAAGTAATAATTATGGCATCTGGTTGCAAAACCGTTCTTCTGACAACCATATTTACCATAATAACTTCATAGACAATGTTTTACAAGCATGTATTAGCCCGTTAGACATGACTGGATATCTGAATATTTGGGATGATGGTTATCCTTCTGGCGGAAACTACTGGAGTAGTTATAATGGAACCGATGTATACGGTGGTTCTTATCAGAATGTAATAGGTAGTGATGGTATAGGTGATATTCCTTACATCATAGATAAAAACAACACCGATAGGTATCCTTCAATGGCTCCCTTCAATTCTTTTGATGTTGGCGTCTGGGATGATGTAGCCTACAACGTTGACATCGTCAGCAACTCAACAATTTCAGACTTCCACTTCGACGTCGACATGAAAAGTGTCATTTTTAACGTTAATGGAACAGATGGAACAATCGGCTTCTGCAGAGTAACCATTCCCAAAAGCCTATTACGAGCTGATGACGGCTGGACAATAACCGTGGGAGACCAGACTATACAGAACTGTACAGAATTAGAAGACGAAAACTTCACATATCTATACTTCACCTACAACCACAGCACCCAAACAGTAACAATCGAAGGAACATGGGCCATACCAGAATTCCCATCAACCATTATTCTATCACTGTTCACACTAACCACTTTAATCGCCACGATTCTCTTGAAGAAAAAGAGAAAAGGGAAACCCCAGCTTCCCTAAATTTTTCGTTCACATTCTCTGTTATTAGGCTTATGCTTTTAGCGTATTCCATGAAGGCGGCTTTTCCCATAAATCTTGTGTATGCTTAATTTTTTCAGTGTTTCCATTGCCGACGCAGCGCAATGGGTGGTGGGGCTTTCGGTAAAAACTTATAAGCTATAACTTATAATATTTTTTTGATGAGCTATGGCTACCACTATACAGGTGAAGCGGCGTAATCTGAGGTTGTTAGAGATGTTAAAGAAGCGTATGGGTGTGAGGAGTTATGATGAGGTTATTGAGCGGTTGCTCGAGGAGAAGGCTGGTGTGCCAAGTGATATGTTTGGCATTGATAAGGGGCGAATTTCAAGGTTTACGGAGAAGGATAGGTTGGAAGATAGGGATTGATAGTTTTTGATAGTTACGCTTGGATTGAATATTTTTTGGGCAGTGATTCCGGAAGGGTTGTAAAGAACTATATTGATGTTGAAGAGGTAGTTACTCCCTCTATTGTGTTAGCTGAGGTTGCAAGGAAATATCTGCGTGAGGGCGTGAAGGAAGAGGATGTTTTTAAGAGGCTTAACTTTATTGTGGCAAGTGGCACCGTAACAGAGATTGATGCAGAGTTGAGTATGGCGGCGGCGAAGGCCTACCTTGAGCTTTTTGCGAAGGCGAAGGCGGAGAAACTTAAGAGACCCAGCTTAACGGATGGAATTGTGTTGGCTACGGGGAGAATTCTTGGAGCTAAAATAGTTACTGGGGATGAGCATTTCAAAGGACTTGCCGAAGTGGTTTACATCGGTTAAGAAGCGTCATTGTAGAAATCTGAAAACACATTTAGCGTTTTAGTTTCACTCCTTTTTTGCCGAAGGGTTTTGTGCGGAGGCGGTATTTGCTGCGGATTTTTCTGTTGTGAGGCTTACGCTTTCAGCGTATCTTTAATCATGTAGCTTTTATGATTGGGCTCCGTTTTGGAGATTGAAGATGTAAAGTTAATTAAGTCGGTTAGAGAAAACCTATGTGGTGGTAGGTTTGGCGAAAACGGTTACAATACCTGAAGAATTGTTGAAGGATCTTTATGTTGGTTTGGCGAGGGTTGAAGAGGTTTTGGCAACCCTTGAGGAGTTAATGGATAAGGAAGGTTTAAAGAGGATACGTAAGGCTGAGGAAGAGTATAGGAAGGGAAAGTTTGAAACTGTTCGGAACAGCGGTGAAATTGAGAGATTACTGAGTGAATAATCCTTGCCATATAAAGCAGCTTTAACAAGAAACTTTCTCAGACAGCTAAAAAAGCTGCCTAAAAACGTTAAGAACAGGGTTTTAAAGGCTGTTGACGAATTGATTCGCAACCCGTTTTTAGGGGTTAGGCTGCGAGGTGAACTCAGAGGAAAATGGAGATGGAGAGTTGGCAAGTACAGAATGATATACAGAATTGACCGAACATCAAAGCTTGTCGTTTTCTTGGATGTAGGTCTCAGAAAAAAGATTTACGAATAATTCCACAGTAGCTTTGATTCACCTTTTGCCTTTGACCTTGTTAAATTTAAACCCTTCCATGTACCTTTCTGTTATGAGGCTTAGTTTTTCTGCGTACTGTAAGAATGCCATGCGTAAAGTTTCGCTTTCACTCTGCCCCAGCTTTTCACATATCCTATCCAGCAACTCTTTGTGCTTTTAGTTTTATAAGGGATTCAACAATTAATTATAAGAGGATTGTTTTATGCTTGCCTTCGAGTTACTCGCATCCATATTAGCCTTTATATTCGGAGTCTTCCTGTTGACTTATTCAAGTGAGAAGGCTGTTGAACACTCGGTTGTTATAGCATCAGCATGGGGCATTTCCCCAATAATGATTGGACTCTTACTTGTTTCAATAGGGACAGATCTGCCTGAGATTTCGAATTCGATAGTCTCTTCAGCTCTGGGACATGGAAACATAAACGTTGGGGATTCCATCGGTTCGGCTCTCACTCAGATAACGCTGGTTTTGGGAATCATCGCCTTGCTTGTCCGAGAATTTAAAGTTGACAAGAAGGAGATCGCCGTTATAGGTGGATGTGAGATTCTGGCGTTGATAATAGCGGTTTCTGTGGTTGAGAAGGGATACATCTCAAGGGTTAACGGTTTCCTCCTAGTTTTCAGCTGGTTCATCTTTATGTTGATAAGCAGAACAGTGACGAAGAAGGATAAACTCAAAGTTGACAAACCATTATCAAGGAAACCGCGGCATTTTTTGATGGCTTTTTTAGGCTTCATAGGAGTCGCTGTGGGCTCTTACATAGTGGTTGAATCCTTGCTTGAGATGTCAAAAATTTTTAACATTTCAGAATACCTCATGAGCTTCTTCGTGGCTTCCATCGGGACATCTCTCCCTGAACTTGTGGTTGATTTGACAGCTATTAGAAAAAGGGAATACGAGTTAGCCATAGGCGACATCATAGGGAGCAGTCTTGTTGACGCTTCTTTATCCATAGGAATCGGACCTATGCTCTTCACAAACGTAATTTCAGGCGGAATAGCGTTTCTTTCCGGTTTATACGCGATACTAACTTCGATTCTGGTTGTTTCGGCTCTCGCCTTGAGGGGGAAAGTTGATAAAAAGGCTGGGGTGTTTTTCATAGCAATCTATCTGTTTTCTTACATTTTGCTTTACTAGTTTCCGCTGTTCCGCATCAATTAAATATTTAAATTTATAACAAGGGGTATCGGCGTTTAACCGATGAATATGAGAATAAGAAGAATCCTCACGGCGACGGTTGGCGTAGCACAAAGTGTCACAGCCTTGTCAACGCTCATCTTTGCCTGTGTCTTATACTTTGACCTTTTTAATGTTCAAGCATCATTGAACATTTCTGCACAGCGCCTGTATTTTTACGTGTTAACCCTTCTTGTTTTCGGATTCCTTTCCTTAACAAGCGGTTTATTCCTCGTTTATGAATGGCTGGAATCACGTTGAGAAGGAGACGTGTCTTTTGAAAACAAAAAGGGAACTGGGACTGTTCAGCACCGTCATGATGGGGTTAAGCGGCGCCATAGGCTTCGAAATCTTCATACTTTTGAACTATGCCTACTTTCACCTAGTCGGCTACGGTATAATATGGGCTCTTTTGCTAGCTGGACTCATAAACATTCTTATAATGTTGAGTTACTGCGAACTCGGAGCAGCCATGCCGATGGTAGGCGGCGAATACACGTATATAAAAAACGCTTACGGCGGATTTGTCGCTTTTATCTCCGGATGTTTCAGGTGGCTAGCCAGCGAATTCGGTGCAGCGTTAGCCGCTGTTTCTTTCACCCAACAACTAGCACATTTCTTCTCTATAGTTGCTCCGGCAACTGAAATTTTCATTTTAGAACACGCACCGTTGATAATCATCATCGTGGTCTTAATCTTCATGATGTCAGACATTAAAGGAGTGAAGCAGCTCGGAAGCGTGATAGTCATCATTTTTCTGGCATTGTTCACCGTTCTCATCATCGGCGGACTGTTACATGGCACAAATCCGCCTGGAATCCTTTCGACACCGTCGCTGGAAAGTTTACCCAGCGCCCTCGCGGCAGTTGTTTACGTTTTTCCCATGTTTTTCGGGATGAGAGCCCTTGTAGCTGGAGCTGTTCACGTTAAGAATCCTGGAAAGAACATTCCAAGGGGCATACTCTTGTCCGCTTTGCTGATAATACCCCTCTACGTGGGTTTAGCCTACATAGGTGTAAGCGTTGTTTCACCTGAAGAAGCTCCTTCAACATTGTTTCTCAACCTTGCGGCTGAGAGGGTCATGGGCTGGATGGGTGGCGTCTTGTTCGCGTTTGCTGGCATGGTGGCAAGTCTATCCGCTTTAGGCACGTCATTATCTGTTCAGTCAAGCATATCTCGCGGGATGAGTAGGGACAAGTACTTGCCCAAAATTCTGTTGTCCGTTCATCGCCGTTTCGGAACACCTTACGTTGCAGTCGTCACAGGCTCGGTTTTTGTCATGCTCCTAGGCTCAATCGGAGCCGTGGAGTTCCTCGGATACGGTGCAAGCATAGGTTCCCTCATAGTCTTCGCCTTCGTCAACCTCTCCCTCTTGAAATTGAGAAAAGAGAAACCACACATGGAGAGACCGTTTAAAACACCGTTTTACCCATTCACACCCATCGCCGGCTTTCTAATGTCCGTTGTACTCCTCGTGTTCCCCATGTTCCTCGGAGATGAAAACGCCTTAAACGCGTTAACATCCGGTGTGGGGCTAACAGCCTTGGTTGTTATGACATATTATCTACGGATGGTTGGACACCATCGCCTGCAGATAGCCGTTGGAGGCGCATGTTTCGGCATAGGCATCCTCTTAACCTTGCTGACATGCTTGGCTGCAACGGGCATTATCTCATCAATTTTCCCATTCATTCCAAACCCAATAGCAATCCTTATAGGGTTAATCTCCATGATAGCGGGTTTCTTAAACATCACAGAGCGCACAACATAGTGATTTGTAGAACGCTTAGACAGTTATGTGTAGTTTTGTTCTACACACAAATCAATCATCTTATCTTAAATAGTGAGACTTGTGCTTCGGAGAGAAAAATGAAACTGTTAAAGAATAAAAAGGCATTGAGCACAGTTGTAACTACACTGATTATCCTAGTGGTTTCAGTGCTACTGGCAACCGTTGTAACGTTCTACGCGATAAACGTTACAACCACAAGAGTACAAGAAGAATCACTATTCCTAACAAAACAGCACGTATGGTACAGTTCTACCTACGGGGCGGAAGCCGCAATAGTCATAATCAACACTGGCGGAAAAGACGTTGTCATAGACAAAATCACAGTAAGAGGACAAGAATGCGATTGGACCAACGTGTACTACAATGTAACCACCGGTAGTATATCATCTGATTTAGATTTCAACACAACACTTTCTAACGGTGGCACAATCACTATAGGCAAAACATCCTATACATTCACGCAAGGCACTTCAGGTAAAGACATCACGTTAAAGTCTGGCTACACAATGATAGTTTACATTGATGATCCAGATAGCATTTCACTAAATGATATTGGAACAACCGTAGGAATAACAGTGTTCACAGCAAACGCACAATACTACAAAGAAGCAAACGTCCAAGCTACTTCCAGTTAAGAGGGAATGAAAAATGAGGCTGTTAAAGAATAAGAAAGCTTTAAGCACCGTTGTGACCACACTGATAATCTTGGTAGTTTCGGTACTATTGGCAACTGTTGTAACTTTCTACGCGATAAACGTTACAACCACAAGAGTACAAGAAGAATCACTATTCCTAACAAAACCACATGTATGGTATAATCCGACTGGTCAGTGGGCGGAAGCCGCAATAGTCATAATCAACACTGGTGGAAAAGACGTTGTCATAGACAAAATCACAGTAAGAGGACAAGAATGCGATTGGACCAACGTGTACTACTGGAAAACAAGCACCACAACTATTTCAGCCGACTTAAACGCTACAACAACTGAGCTATCAGGCACCACCTTCAACATGAGTTCTACATTTACATACACAACTGAAAATTTCACTCGAGCTTCCAAAGATTTAACCCTGATGTCTGGATATACAATGGTATTATACATCAAGAGTCCTGACAGCATCTCTGTGAATGATATTGGAACAACCGTAGGAATAACAGTGTTCACAGCAAACGCACAATACTACAAAGAAACAAACGTGGAATCTACTTAAAAACCACTTTCCCTTTTCTTTTTCTATTTTATTTCTACATGAAATTATCGTCAGAATTTTAGATACATATTCTACATAGTTATGTGTAGTTTTGTTCTACACACACCACTTTATCTTAACAGAAACTGAAAGTTTTGATTGAGCATTAAGAGAGGAGACTGTTCACTGATGCGTAACGGAAAATTCAAGAAAGCTCTGGGAAGGCTTCTGCGTGAAAAGAAAGCTCTAGCCATACCGGTCACTTATTTAATATTGTTCGCCTCCCTCATAGTCATCATTTCCTTAACATACAGCTTCGCCGTGGCTAAGATAAGCGCTCACGGCGCCTTGCTCAACGCTTCCGTTGCAAAACAGAACATGCAGGTTTTAGACGATGCTGTGCTTTCTGTCGCTTGGAGTTCTGGAGCGTCAAGGGTTGTTTACATGGATGACTGTGGAGGCACTTTTCAGACGCAGCCGACGGCAAGAAATCTTGTTCTCAACTTCACCGATGAACAGACCTTTTCCGACATAGTGTTCAACAGTTCCGTTGGCAAAGTCGTCTACAAGCTTAAGCCTTCCCAAGTTAGCTATGAAGGGTTATTCATCAGAGGCGACTACAGAGCGGTGACAAACCAGAGTTCCTCCGTGGTAACCCAGCTCTACGGCGCAACAGCGGATGACGCTCAAGAGTTGATTCTATCTTACCGTCCCTTAGTCACTACGGCGATGATCGGAGAAAGCGACGGGAAACCGTTAAACCTGATACGCATATACATCGTAAACCTAAATTCTTCACAGAGTCTAACGCTTAGAGAAAAGTTTTACCTAAAAGTCACGGCTGTGAACGTTTCGTCAACCGTATATTCCTACAGCTTCAACAGTTCGGTCTCCTCTCTCGCGTTGAAAGCAACCTTTGACAACGCAAGCGGCAACACCGTTCAGCTTCAGATATCAAGCAACGCAAACGGCGCAGTTGTAAGAGTAGAGATTGTCACGTGTAACATTAAAATCCAGAGAGCGGTGGCTTAAGGATGCCTTCCATAACACCTGGCTATCTGTACACATTCGCCGCTTTAATAGCCGTAAGCAGCCTCTTAATATTCTCTTTCATGGCCTACGCGAACACCTTACGCACAGTGTCAGAGGCGAACAAGCTGAAGGACCTCATGGACTACGTCGCAGCAGAAGGAACGGAGCTTTTAACGCTTACACTAAAAACGAACGCAACATCAGAGGACTATCTTCAGATGCCTACAACCATAGGCGACAAGCAATACTGGATTAGGTTTCGCAACGATTCTTCAAGGGCTTGGCTGGAGGGCGGTTTGGGAAACACACCAGTAGAAGAGAGTGAGCTGCGAGTTTACCTTCCATCAGAAGTCTCAGCAACAGGCTATTATATTGGAGGTTACGGAGCAGCCCACCTAGAATGTTCCTTAAACGGTTCTGTTCCGCAGATTACGATTTCAAGCGGGAGTGATTAACGTTGAAATTTAATTTTAAACTCTCAAAGAAGGACAAGGCAAAAGGGGAAGAAGACTTCCAGGAAATGATGAAGGAGCAGGGGGAACTAATCGATTTTCTAGACGTTAAAAAGTGGAGCGTTCCAGAAGGTTATGTGGAAGTTGAGTATTACCCGCTTAAGCCACCCTTCTCCTACGCGGCGATAGTTCAGAACGAAGAAAACTTGGAATACCTCTACATAGTGGACGAACTCCCATTGACAAGGGAGGAGAGAGAAGGCTATTTCAGACTCAGAAACATTCTAGAATATGAGCTGCAAGCCCCTGAAGGAGACGAAACCCTTGAGGAGTCCTTCAGAAGACAGATGCCGCTGATTCTTACAAGCCACCAGAAGGCACTCACGGGAATCTCCCCCGTTGGAATCCGCAAAATCCTCTATTACCTGGAAAGAGACATAGTTGGTTACGGGAAGATAGACCCGTTGATGGCTGACGAGTACGTTGAGGACATCGGATGCAGTGGTGTTAACAAACCGATATTTCTGTGGCATAGGCGATATGAGAACATAAAAACAAACATAGTTTTCAGAGATGAGCAGGAGCTTGACGATTTCATAATGCGCATAGTTCACAAAGCTGGAAAACACGTGAGCATAGCATTCCCCATAGTTGACGTCACACTACCGGAGAAACACCGTTTAGCCGTCTCGTTCGGAAGAGAGACAACGCCGGCTGGAACAGCCTTCACCATAAGAAAGTTTCGCAAGGACCCCTTCACGATAATAGACCTGATTCAGAACGAGACGATAAACGAGAGCATAGCTGCGTATCTTTGGCTCTTGATGGAGAACAAAATGTCTGTGATGATTATAGGTGCAACTGGAGCGGGAAAAACCACAGCCTTAAACGCAATCGCATGTCTCATACGTCCAAACTACAAGATAATATCCGTCGAAGAAGTAGCCGAAATAAACCTGCCGCATGAAAACTGGACTTCAACCATCGCCCGTTCAGGCTTCGGAGTTGAAGGAGAAGGAGAAATCACCCTTTACGACTTGATCAAATCCGCTGTTAGGCACCGTCCAGATCTGATAATCGTCGGCGAGGTCCGTGGAGAAGAGGCTTACGTCTTATTCCAAGCCCTAGCAACAGGACACGGTGGCTTATGTACACTGCACGCGGAGGATGTTGACACAGCCATAAAAAGGCTTACACAGCCACCGATGAACATTCCATCATCAATTATCCCGTTGATGAACTGCATCATAACGGTTAAACACGTTAGAACACCCGTTTTCCTAGAGTCTGGAAAGAGACTTTCAAGCAGAAAATTCGTGAGTGTAGCGGAGATAAAAGACGCTAAAACATTTCCAGAGGTTTTCAGTTGGAATCCTTCAACAGACATCTTTAAGGAAAACCTTTCAGAAAGCTATCTTCTTAACAAAATGGCTTCAACCCTTGACATACCCCTTGAAAAACTCTTGGACGAGCTTGAGTATCGCAAGAAAGTGTTAATGCACATGGTTGAACACAACATCCGCGATTACCGCAGCGTGAATAAGGTTTTAAGCAAATACTACAACAACCCACAGCTTTTCCAGAAGGAGTTTCTCGAAGAATCGAAGTGGTGAAAATGCAGATGCAGCTTAGAAAACCGAAAATATTCGGATGGATGCTGAACCTCTACGCTGGAGAGGACGCGAGCAGAATAAACCGTGAGCTACCCTTCGCCGTGTTGCTCTTCACACTGTTAGCTGCAAGCGGAGTTTCAATCTATGAAAGCTGGAAAAAACTGTGCCGCATACATCTTCTCCCAACATTTCAAAAAGAAGCGAAAGAAATCGTTAGACAAGTGGAAGTCTTAGGCTACGACCCGCTAACCGTCATGCACAAAAGAGCTGAAAAAACAAGATCTAAAAACTACCGTGAGTTTCTTCTCGGCTACGTCTCCTCCGTCAGAAGCGGCGGAAACGTTGTAAACTACTTGAAAAGCAAGTTACGCTCCATATTTGAGAACCAAAGCGCTGCTGCAATACGCTCGGTTGAAAGGCTCGGAACCCTAGTGGAAGCCTACGCCGTAATGCTCATCGTAACCCTATGCTCATACATACTATTCATAATATTCGCGACGACATCCGTTTTTGAACCAATGAAGATGGCTGGAGGAACCCCAGGCATATCCCCAACCATCGTTTGCATACTCATATTCTTCGTAACACCAGTTATCTCCATAATATTCATGGCTGTTGCACACGTGGAAAGGAAAAGCAATCTTGTAGGGGTTAAACAGCCTTACTACGCTGCAATACTACCCTTGATAGCTGTTTCAGCTTTTATAGCAGCCATAGCGTTTGTGCCTCAGTTCCAGTACTTGAAAACTTCACGGATTTTCCCACTGGTCGTCACGGTTGCCCTTCTAACGGTTTCGGTTCCCCCAGCGGTTGTTTACATGAGAATAGCCAAAGTGAACACGGATGCGGAGAACGCTACACCAAGCTTTCTGAGAGACGTGACGGAGGCGAGAAAAATAGGACTTTCACCAGAGAAAAGCATAATTCACGCCGCGAAACGCACTGGCTACGGAAAATTCTCAGAAACCTTGAGGCTTATCAGAAGCCAGATGGAGTGGGGTGTTTCCCTAAGAAAGGTGTTCACAAACATCAAACGGAAGATTCAAACATGGCCTGTCCTCGTCAACTTTCTGATACTCGTTGAAACCATAAAGATTGGAGGCGGTTCGGCTGCCGCGTTGGAAATCTTGACGGAGTACAGCGAGAAACAGAGGGATGTTGAAGCGAACAAGCGTTCTCTTCTAAAACCCTACGTGATTCTCGCCTTCATATGGAGCGTTCTCATAGCCTTGACAACAACCATGGTTGCCATGACAGTTTACGCATTAACACAGATTTCCCTTCCAGGAGCAACACCGATGCCTCTTCAGGTTATGGAGGAAGAGGTGAGCTTGTTCTCGATAGGTATAATATTGCAGTGTTGGCTCTCTGGATTCTTCGTGGGCAAGGTTAACGAAGGAACATTTGCCGCTGGTTTCAAATACTCGGTGTTGCTTGTGCTGACGGCTTACATATCTCTTGTGCTTTCACAGACCTTCTTAGGCGGCATGTACAGCCTTGTCACTTAAAGCGGAACGATGAGAGGTTACCGACATGCCCACAATCTCCATTGACACATTCTTCGCGTGTTCACTCATGATAATCGTTGTGCTTTCAGCCATGGCTGGACTTTCAAAGGTTTTATCTACATACATGAACACCACGGTTGGAGGAGAGAACATAGACGAAAGATACGAGGAGATATCAAAGTACATTCTTTTAAGCGAGGGAAAACCCTTAAACTGGGGGCAAAACGGACAGATTACCCCTGAAACCTTCGGTTTAGCTGAGGCTGACTCTGAAAATCCATATACCTTGGATTTAGACAAGGTTTCCAGACTTAACGGTGATAACATTCATGCTGTTAGTTACGGTCAGATTTTCACGGCTTTGAAAATGTCCGACGTAGCCTTCAGATTGGAGATTAAACCGATTTTTCAGGTTACCATCAACTTAACTTCAACCTTTGAAGCAGTGAACGAAACGACTTATCAGTTTGAAATTTCAACCGAAAAGAACGGTGTTCCAGTTCAGACATGGCTGAAATATTACGTCATCGCCGAAAATTACCTGGAAACATCCACAACCTACGCTTCAGCTGGCAGAACCTCTTTGAACGTCACCCTTTCAAACACTGTTAAAGGTCCAGCGCTTCTAATAGTTTTTGCGAGGGCTTCCGTTAACGCTGAAATGGTATCTTTTAACGCTCAAGCTTTCACTCACAACTCGGTTGAACCAGAGTCTAGGGGGACTTTTCTAAGGCTCAGCCCGCTTAACTACAGCTTAGACGTTTCATTTAACTATCCGAATATAAGTCTATCCAACGCTTACGCCTTAACATTCAATTGCTCATCAAATCTAACACAAACGGCGAGCGGTAACGAATCGGCTGCGTATAAGATTCCACACTTTCTGGATGAAAGTCCAACATTAATTGTTGTAACCGGATGGAACTCCACGGATTTCTTCGCAGAATGGACAGCGTATCCGCAGATACCAGTCGAAATAGGCATGGACTTTTCAAACGCCTTAACTATTTCAAATGTTTACAATTTCGATTATCTCGTCACAATAAACTCTGTGATTTACAAGTGCACGGTTTGGCTGGGAGGCCCGAAAAAATGAAAAACGAAAACAAGGGACAAATAAGAATCATTGAGGCTTTCCTAGCTGTTCTGATAATTTTTTCATCTCTAGTTATCTCCGCAAACCTAACGCTGACTCAGAGCAGGCCAAATAACCAATTGAAGAGAATTGGACTGCGGACTCTTATGAAACTTGATTCTGACGGAAGCTTAGGCAAGTACATAGATGAAGGAAACTGGACGGCTCTGCGAGACGCTCTAAATCTCGCCTTGCCAGCTGGCACATCGTTCAACTTGACCGTTTACGACGAAGAAATGCGGCAGGTTAACACGGTTGTTATTTCCAACGGTGGCTTCGGCGGTCGAGAAGTATCCTACGTGGAGTATGTGTGTGCAAGCCAGGGTTCGGTTTTCCACTGTTACGTGATTCATCTTTACTTGGCGGTGGTTTCTTGAAAAAACTTAAGAAAAACCTCGGTGGGAAAAGTTCGGGGCAGCTTTTGATAGTTGCAGCCTTATCCATCGCTGTCCTGATTTCTTCAACAACAATCTATGTTTATGAAGTTAGCAGAGAAACAAACAGTATAAAAAATAACTCGATAAGTGATTTTGTTCTAGCCGTAAAGCAAAGCACAAGAAACGCTATGATTAGCTCGCTTGTAAACGCTTCAAACGGTGGAGAAAGAACAGTTTTAACAGACAATCTGAACAGTTTTTCACAAGCCTTGAGAAGTCTTTACCAGTTTGGAACTTGCCAGTTGAACTTCACAGTGCTTAACGATGTAGGATATGATTCAGGCATGCGGTTTTCATGGAACGACAGCGGCTTAGGAATCTCAAGTGCTTACGCGGATTTCACCTTGAAGATTTACGGTGTAACATCAAACACTGTGGTAAATTACGCTGTCAACGTGACGACAACGTTGACGGTTAACGGTTCCTACACAATAGTTGAAAACGAAGAAAAACTCGTGAATTTGACGTGTAAAATCTACAATGAAGGGGAACCAGCCCTAGCCAAAAACATGACGGTTTTTTATGAAAACCTTTGGAAGCTGGGTTCCCGTCAACTCTTCAAACAACCTTTCAATAACAGACTACCACAACGGAACATACAACATTTCCTTCACAGTCAACACTCCCTCAAGCAGCGTGCAAGTCTCAGTTCACGCATACGATTCACGCAGCGTGTTTGTTCAAACAAACACAACATGCAATGAAGCATAATTTTCGAGCTGCTTAAATACGCAATCATTGATTTTATGAGCAGAGATGGGGCTCAACAAATGACTGGAAGGCAGACGTGGCGTCACCTTTTCACCCTTCTAAAACTGGCTGAGATGGGCGCCCATCGGAGAACAGCGAAGATATCAACGGAGTTTTTAGCCAAAAAACTAGACATGTCACAGCAGACAGCCTCACGACACTTGATAGAGCTTGAAAGCAAGGGATGGATTAAAAGAACAATAACGCCGGAAGGATGTCTAATAAAAATCACGGATACGGGCGTAAAAGAGCTGAAGAGACTCTACTCAAACCTAAAATTTCTTATGGAAACAGCCTATCCGCCATCGGTAACCCTTGAAGGCGTGGTTTTCACAGGGTTGGGAGAAGGAGCCTACTACGTGACGAGAGACCAGTACAGAAAGCAGTTCATAGAAAAACTCGGCTTCGACCCTTATCCGGGGACACTAAACTTGAAGCTTACAACAGAGTACGACGTGAAAACACGTTCAGAACTGGAGGCTTACCCAGCCGCGTGGAAATTCAAGGCTTCAAAAACGAAAATCGAACATACGGGTCGGTGAGATGTTATCCCGTGATAATAGAGAACAAGGTGAAGGGAGCCCTGATCACAGCTCTAAGAAGCCACTACGATGCCTCGGTAATAGAGATAATAGCCCCTGTCTTCCTGAGAAAGCGTTTAAAGCTTAAAGACGGACACAAGGTGAAGGTTGAAGTCTTAACGCTTCCATAAGCCAGCTTAATGATTGACTGAAAAAGAGTAACTGTACGTGTGCACTATCCTCATTCTACGCTTAGCCAGCCA
>PIYA01000048.1:4779-11287 GCA_003601785.1 Candidatus Bathyarchaeota archaeon | reverse complement strand
GAGGAAGAGCTTGTTAAAACAGCTAAAGAGGTTATTGAAGCCGTATATCCCTCTAAGACAAGAGATGTCTTTATCTCTCCGAACTGTGACTTGGAGTTTCTGCCTTGGAAAAGGGCTGAGGAGAAAATAAGGGTTATCAGCGAAGTGGCTAAAAAACTCGGAGGCATACTCAATGGATAAGCTTTTTCCAACGCAGGAGATAGGAAGCCTAGCGAAGCCTAGATGGCGGGTGAAAGCCTACAGAGGTGACCAGTTATCAGAAGAGGAGATAGCAGAGGCTGTGAAGTGGGGAATGCTGCTTGGAATCGAAAATTTCAATCAGCTTGTTAAAGTGTTAAAAGAGAAGGATTCTCCGGGTAGAAGAAGAGCTGTGCTTGAATGGTCTGCGAAATACGCCATAAAAATGTTTGAAAAGGCTGGTTTAGACATAGTTTTTGACGGTGAACAGTGGCGGTCTGAGATGTACGAGCATGTCGTAAGGAGAACAGCTGGCTTCACGTTCTTAGGCTATGTAAAATCCTTTGACTACCGCTACTTCAGGAAGGCGGCGTGTGTTGAAAAACCGAGATATCTGAAACCGTTTTACCTCGAAGAGTTCGTGTTCGCAAAGGAGAACGCTGAAAGAGAATTGAAGGTTCCTTTTACTGGACCGTACACTATTACTGACTGGACGTTTAACGAGTATTATGAGAAAAAACTCGCTGTCAGCATCAAGGACTTTAAGCGGAGGAAGTTTGAGGCGAGAAGGGAGTTCATCTTTGATCTGATTAGGAACGTTTTGAGACCAGAGATAAAGCGGCTGGTTGACGCTGGAGCGAGATGGATTCAGATAGACGAGCCTGCTGCGACAACCAACCCCACGGATGAGGAAATGGAGTTGTTTGTTGAAGCCTTCAACGAAACCGTTAAGGGTTTCAACTGCAAGTTCAGTCTGCACAACTGTTACAGCGACTACGCTGTCTTGGCGAAGTATGCTTGTGAGCTTCATAACTGCAGCCAACTGTCCCTTGAATTCGCAAACAGAGACAGCAGAGAAATGGGAGTAGGTAGCAACGTGAGAAAGGGATATGAAGACTTGAGACTGTTCGAGGATTACGGCTACGACAAAAACTATGGTTTAGGAGTGATAGACGTCCACACGGATTTCATAGAACCCCCAGAACTCGTCAGAGACAGAATCCTACACGCCGCCAAGATAATCAAAGACCCGCATAGGATTTATGCAAGCACAGACTGCGGCTTGAGAACGAGGTCTTGGACGGTGAGTTTTCAGAAATTGAAGAATCTGGTTTCAGGGGCTGAGTTGGCTCGGAAGGCTTTAGAGTAGTGATAACTATTATAATTTTTTTCTTAAGGCTTTCACAAAACCGTTAGAGCTTTTAACATTTTATACGAATAAAGCATGGAAAAGCGTTGTAAAGAATTTTTAAAATCGAAAATTTTTCCTTAAAAAAGTTTATAGAATCAGAAGACATGAGTGTTTTTGTCAGAGACCAGAATTTGGAGGCTTATGAAAGCATTGTGTGGAATTTTCGGTTGTATTTCCAAAAACGGAAACGTTGCACCCATAATACACGAGGCTTTGAAAAGACTTGAATATCGCGGTTACGACTCGGTCGGCGAAGCAACTCTGTACAACGGTAAGCTTTACATAAAAAAGGATCAAGGAAAAATCGACGAGGTTCATAAAATTCACAATTTAGACGATTTGCCTGGGAACATAGGCATAGGACACACCCGATGGGCTACTCACGGCGCACCCTTAAAGGTGAACGCGCATCCACACACCGACTGTGATGAGCAAATAGCTGTGGTTCACAACGGAATCATAGAGAATTTTTCTGAGTTAAAGCTGGAGCTGGAGAATCGCGGTCACATGTTTAGGTCTAAAACAGACACGGAGGTTATAGCTCATCTTATAGAAGAGGCTTTAAAGAGTTCCTCCTTGAGTCTTGAGGAGGCTGTTTTGGATGCTGTTAGAAGACTTGAGGGTTCCTACGCTATCGCTGTTGTTTCAACAAAGGAGCCAGACAAGATAGTCTGCGCTAGAAACGAGAGTCCTCTCGTTCTAGGGTTAGGTGAAAACGCTGTCTACTGTGCTTCAGACATTCCAGCCTTTCTACCCTTAACCAACAAAATGGTTGTGGTTAACGACGGGGAACTCGTTGTTCTTTCACCTGAAGGCTTTAAAATCAAAAAGATCAGCGACGCAAGCTTAGTCACACGGGAGCCTAAGATTGTTGATTGGACGCCTGAGATGGCTGTCAAGCAAGGCTATCCTCATTTCATGCTGAAGGAGATTCATGAACAGCCGGCATGTTTACGGAACACTCTTAGACTGCAGGAGCACTACCTTGATTTGATGTCGACGTTCCTTGACCGCGCCCGCGAAGTCTTCCTCGTGGCTTGCGGAACATCCTATCACGCGTGTTTGGCTGCCTCCTACATGTTTTCAAAACTTGCCTTTTTAGCGACTTATCCGGTTATAGCCTCAGAGTTTGTTGAGCAACACGGAAAATCCGTCAACATCGACAGCACAATTCTCGCGGTAAGCCAGTCAGGTGAGACGGCGGACACTTTAGCGGCGGTTAACTGTGCCCGTCAAAGAGCAGCCACCGTTCTCGGATTGACAAACGTTATAGGTTCAACTCTAACCAGAGTTTCAAGGGTTTACATCTGCCAGCAGTCCGGTCCAGAGATAGGTGTGGCTGCAACGAAGACTTTCACCTCTCAACTTTCAGTTTTAGCCCAGCTAGCCCTAAGACTTGCGAAGAAGCGGGGTAAGGTTTCACAGGATGAGATGGATTTTCTGGCGGAGAAGCTTGAAAGCCTCCCAGATGTTGTCGAGAAAATAATCGAAACGCAAGAGGAAAACGTGAAACGAATAGCAAAGAAGTATAAGGACGCTGAAACTTTCTTCTTCCTCGGCAGAGGAATAAACACGGCGACAGCCTACGAGGGTAGACTGAAGCTTATGGAAATCGCCTATGTTCCAGCCATAGCCTATCCAGCCGGAGAAAGCAAACACGGTCCGATAAGCCTTGTAGAGAAAGGTTTTCCCGTTGTCTTTATATGTCCAAGAGACGGCACTCACAAAACAATGGTTGGCAACATTATGGAGATGAAGGCGAGAGGCGCCTCCATAATCGCTGTAGTCGAGGAAGACGATGATGAAGTCAAAGGATTAGCGGATGATTACATAGAGGTGCCGAGGGGGATTCCGGAGGTGTTGTCGCCTATACCCTTTGTCATCCCGTTGCAACTGTTGGCTTACTACATGGCTGTTGAGCGAGGACACAACCCGGACACTCCTAGAAACCTTGCCAAATCCGTCACCGTGAAGTAGTTTATTCTGCATCTTTCTTTCAAATACAAACATGTTAAAAGTGTGAGCAGTCACTATTCATTTGGTGCTTGAATTTGGAAGGAAAAGGATGGGAAGGGCTGGTTAAAAAGCTGATTCGAGAAGGCATTCTCCGCTCCGAAAGGGTCATCAGAGCTATGCGTATGGTTCCTCGCACAAACTTTGTTCCGGAGGAAATGCGGTCTTACAGCACTGTGGACACACCGCTTCCAATCGGTTATGGGCAGACAATCTCGGCGCCACATAGCTTAGCTCACCGCTAGGCTAGGCGAAACATGGTCTCGATAATGAACGAAGCCCTTCGATTGGAAGTTGGTCACAAGGTGTTAGAGGTTGGAGCTGGTTCAGGATGGCACGCCGCAACCATAGCTGAAATTGTTGCGCCGAATGATGCGCCTAGGAGCGAGTGGGGACACGTTTACACGGTGGAAATCATCAAAGACCTAGCTGAATTCGCCAGAAGAAACATCATGAGAGCCGGATATGGGGATCGTGTAACCATAATCTGCGCTGACGGTTCCATGGGTTACGCTGAGAAGGCTCCGTACGACAGAATCCTCGTCACAGCCGCTGCGCCGGAGATTCCGAAGCCGTTGATTGAACAGTTGAAGCCGAACGGAATAATGCTGATTCCCGTGGGGGGTACATATCTTTTTCAAAGCTTGGTTAAGGCTACGAAAGGAGTGGACGGAAAAATTAAACGGGAGAATCTCGGTGGGGTAGCCTTTGTTCCCTTAACGGGACGTTACGGACAGAGGCTTTAACCTACTGGTTCAAACCTCGCCGTGAAATGTCCCAAAAGCTTCGGTGCATAAACCCTTTTTAAACCTTTTATCCGTTCTCTCTTCTTGTACAGTCTTATAAGGCATTCCGCGACGTATCTTAAATGATTGTCCGTGTATGTTCGCCTTGGGATGGCGAGCCGCATGAGCTCCATTCTAGCTGGGATGAACTCTCCGGTTTTTTCGTCTATTTTTCCGAAACATGAGCTTCCAAGCTCTGCGGCTCTCACTCCTGATTCTATGTAAAGCTGAACGGTTAACGCTTGGGCTGGAAACTGTTCCGGTGGAATGTGTGGCAGAAACCTTTTCGCGTCTACGTAAACCGCGTGTCCTCCCGGAGGTTCAACTATGGGCACACCAGCGTCTCTCAACAGTTTCGCCAGATACTCTATCTGTCTATGCCTATACGCTTGATAGTTTTCGTCTATGGCCTCGTAAAGTCCTCTAGCCATGGCTTCGAGTTCTCTGCATGCCAATCCACCGTATGTTATGAAGCCTTCGATTACTATCAGCAGATTTTTGAATTTTTGGTATAGTTCTTCGCTGTTTGTGCAGAGCATTCCACCGATATTTGTTAGCGCTTCCTTTTTTCCGCTGAACGTGCATCCATCAGCGTAAGAGAAGATTTCCCTTGCAATTTCTTTTATCGTCTTGTTCTCGTAGCCTTCCTCTCTTTTTTTGATGAAATAGCAGTTTTCTGCGAATCGACAGGCATCTATGAAGAATGGGATGCCGTATTTTCTAGCTATCTCACTTGTTTCCCTTATGTTCTGCATTGAAACTGGTTGACCGCCGACACTGTTGTTTGTTATCGTTGTCATTATTAACGGTATTTTTTCCGGAGTTTTTTCACGGATAAAATCCTCAAGTTTCTCCGTGTCCATGTTACCCTTAAACGGTGAGATTTTCGCCGAGTCATACGCGTCTTCAACGGCGAGATTCACTGGTGTACCCTTGTTTCTTAAAACGTTTGCCTCTGTGGTGTCAAAGTGCGTGTTGTTTGGAACGTAGCTTCCAGGTGAAACCATGGTGGAGAAAAGTATGTTCTCCGCTGCTCTGCCCTGATGTACCGGTATGAAATGTTTGAAGCCGAAGATGTCTTTCACCGTTTTTTCAAGGGAGTAATAGCTCTGGCTTCCAGCATACGCTTGGGTTGTTTCTATCATTCCAGCCCATTGATGGTCGCTCATGGCTGATGTTCCACTGTCCGTCAGTAAGTCTATAAAAACGTCTTCAGCCTTGAGCATGAAAACGTTGTAGCCAGCCTTTCTTATGAGTTCTTCACGTTTCTCTCTTGGATGAAGGGTGATTTTCTCAACCATTTTTATCTTGAAAGGTTCGGGAAGCTCTATCTCTTCGTTCATTTCACTTTCTCCTAACAGCTGATTTAACTTAACTTTGAGAAGGAAAGTTTAGTCTTCCAAGTTAATAAAATTGGTTATCCAAACCATCGCTCCAAAGTCGTTTTTCCCCTAAGCTTTTTGATGCCTCTCCGCATCTTTTCCAAGGCTTTCCGCACCCGGTTTTCTGAAAAATCTCTCTGTCTACAGATAAAATCTACAACGCCTTCATCGTCCGGTTCTCTCCATTCAATCCGATAGTTATCCGTTACTTTCGGATGTAGGAATATCTCTCTGATCTTTCGCGGTTCAACAGGGAACTCAGCGTTTTCCAGGTGGGGTAAAGCCTCTTCTATGCTTCCGTATTCTTTTATAAGCTTCAAGGCTGTTTTTGGCCCTAACCCCTTCACACCGTTGGGGTTGAAGTCTGTGCCTATGAGAATTCCTACGTCAATCAACTGTTCGTGAGTTATTCCACACTCCTTCAGAACAGCCTCAAGCTCAACGATTTCGGGTGCAACTTCGATGTAGACGTTTCTTCCTGGAAGCTTTCTTCTACCTGAAATCGTCACGTTTCTCACGAGTCTTGGGGCGCCGAAGAGTAGGCTGTCATAGTCTTGGCTTGCACAGTAGTCTGCGTCTCCCCGCTTCACGATGTGTGCTGCTTGGGCTTCCCCCTCGCTTGGTGCTTGAACCCATGGGATTCCCATCAGATCTAAGAGGTGTTTGCTGTCCTCAGCCATGTAATCTTTCAGCCGTGATGTTGCTTGGGCGTATGTGCGGGCTTCCTCTATTTTTCCTTCTTTCAAGGCTTTTTCATACTTTATTAAGGCTTCCTCCTTGGCTTTCATACGTCTCTTGATTTCAACTTCCTTAAGCGCGGGTGGTGTTCCGTCGAAAACGTAAATCGGTTTTATACCCATCTCCACAAGGTTGCTTGTTCTGTAAAGGAGACCGCTCAGATGACTTGTGATTCTTCCAGTGCTATCCTTTAACGGTGTTCCGTCTGGCTGACGGATTAT
>PIYA01000048.1:0-4756 GCA_003601785.1 Candidatus Bathyarchaeota archaeon | reverse complement strand
ATAAAGCGTTGTAAGCGTCTATGGCTATGGATTTTCCGCTTAAATCCTGCAGTTTAACCGTGACTTTCGGAACCAAATCGCGAAGGTTTACTCCCAAGAGAAATTTCCCTCAGTTAAAAAGAGAGAATCTCGGATAATAAATTTATGAGAAAATTGGGATGTGGCTGTTAGACTCCCTCAGAGCGTTGGTGATACTGTAGGTGATTTGGGCGGTTTTTCCAACTTGGTTTATTGTGAAATCTATTGGTTGATATCTATAATTTTCAAAATTTATAGAGCATATAAAATATAAGGGAGTCTAACAATTACAAAACCACACCGTTGAGGAATATAGGATGACTGAGAAAGCGACGTCAATAACATTGGTTACTTGCACAAGCTGCGGTAAGCCAATACCGCCTGGAACGGGAGCAACAAAGTTTCTCTGTCCGAACTGCGGGGAGATTCTGATAAGACGTTGTGAAAAATGTAGAAAATTTGGTCGTCCTTACAAGTGTCCGAAATGCGGTTTTGTCGGACCGTGAAAGTGAAAGGAGGTTTGAAATAAAATGGGTAGTGTTGTTGTTTCTTACAAAATTTTTCCGGTGGACATAACAGTTGACTTTAACGTGTTGAGAAAGAAGATTGAGGATTGCCTGCCGGAGTTCGCTTCGATTTACGGTTTCGGAGAGGAACCCATCGCCTTCGGCTTAAACGCTCTGATAGCGCACATAAAGATTCCAGAGGATAAATCAGGTGTGCTCGACGAGCTTGAGAAAAAACTTCAGCAGATAAAAGAGATAAGCCAAGTGCAACCCGGTATGGTGCGTAGGACAAGCAGATAGCCTTAAACATTTATATAGGAATACGCTCTGTTTCGAAACGAGTAATCATAATTTATGGTGAATGAGCATGACCGAAGTTCAGTTACGTGTCGGCGACGCGAGGCAAAGGGATGTTGGAAGGGGAATAGCCAGAATAGACCAGAAAACAATGCGCAAACTCGGTATATCAGCGGGCGACGTTATAGAAATAGTCGGCAAAAGAACAACTTCAGCCATAGCTTGGCCAGCCTACAGCGAAGACCAAAACCGAGGAATAATCCGTATAGACGGGTTCACCCGCAAAAACGCTGGGGTAGCCATAAACGAATACGTTCTTGTGAGACCAGCAAAGGTTAAGGAAGCCTTAAACGTCACTCTTGCACCCGTGGACATGAGGCTGAACGTCGACGAAGACTTCACAAACTTCGTTAAAAACAGACTCATGGAAAGAACTCTTCTAGAAGGTGACACCACGCTTATAATGATGCTTGGACACGCCATACCCTTCACGGTCACGAAGACACGCCCTCACGGCATAGTGAAGGTCACAGCAAACACAAGGCTGACGATACTCAACGAACCGGCACCAGAAGGAAAGGGTTTACCGAGAACAACATACGAAGACATAGGCGGACTACACGAGGAGATACAAAGAGTCAGAGAGATGGTTGAGCTTCCACTGAGACACCCTGAACTCTTCCAAAGACTAGGCATAGACCCGCCGAAAGGAGTTCTGCTTCACGGACCGCCTGGTTGTGGTAAGACCTTGTTGGCTAGGGCTGTGGCGAACGAGTCGGAAGCAAACTTCTTCTCGATAAACGGACCTGAAATAATGAGCAAGTTCTATGGAGAATCAGAGGCGAGACTCAGAGAAATATTCCAGCAAGCCCAACAGAACTCGCCGAGCATAATATTCATCGACGAACTAGACGCGATAGCGCCTAAACGAGAAGAAGTAACAGGCGAAGTTGAAAGACGTGTAGTTGCGCAGCTCTTAGCTTTAATGGACGGATTATCAGGAAGAGGAAACGTCATAGTCATAGGTGCAACAAACAGGCCTGGAGCCTTAGACCCAGCTCTCCGCAGACCAGGAAGGTTTGACAGAGAAATAGAGATAGGTGTTCCGGATAAACAGGGAAGATACGAAATCCTGCAGATTCACACTCGTGGAATGCCGTTGGCTGGGGATGTTGACCTTAAGAAGCTGGCTGAAATGACTCACGGTTACACAGGCGCAGACTTAGCGGCACTGTGCAGAGAAACCGCCATGAAAGCCCTCCGCAGATATCTGCCCCAGATAAACTTGGAAGAAGAGCGTGTTCCGCCCAGCGTGCTGGAGAAGATGGAGGTGAAGATGGAAGACTTCCTTAACGCGTACAAGGAGATAACGCCTACAGCCATGCGTGAAGTTTACATAGAAGTGCCGACGGTTCACTGGGAGGATATAGGTGGACTTGAAGAGGTTAAAAAAGAACTCAGAGAAGCCGTTGAATGGCCGCTGAAGAACCCTGAAATCTTTAAGAGACTGGGTATAAAACCCCCGAAGGGAATCCTTCTGTATGGACCGCCTGGTTGTGGTAAGACCTTGTTGGCTAGGGCTGTGGCGACGGAGAGTGAAGCAAACTTCATAACGATTAAGGGTCCAGAAGTCTTTTCAAAATGGGTTGGAGAGTCTGAAAAGGCTATAAGAGAGGTTTTCAGAAAAGCAAGGATGGCGGCTCCAGCCGTGATATTCTTCGATGAGATAGACTCTCTTGTTCCACGTCGTGGCTTAGGTTTCGCGGACAGCGGCGTGACGGAACGAGTTATCAGTCAACTTCTAACGGAGATGGATGGAATCGTAACCTTAGAGGACATAGTAGTTATCGCAGCGACGAACAGACCCGACATCGTTGACCCCGCGGTGCTCCGCCCAGGAAGATTTGACAGATTGATATACGTGCCTGAACCAGACGAGAAAAGCAGACTTGAAATATTCAAAATCTACACGAAGAACATGCCGTTGGCTGGGGATGTTGATCTTAAGAAGCTGGCTGAAATGACCAAGAATTATTCTGGTGCTGATATAGAGGCTCTCTGCAGAGAAGCAGCTATGAACGCTCTGAGAAAAGACGTGAACGCGAAAGAAGTCACGTTCACAGACTTCCAAGAAGCGATGAAAAGGGTCGGTCCGACAATCTCACCAGAAATGGAAAACTGGTACAAGAGTTTCATGAAGCAACTTCGGCAAGTTCAAAAACCGATAACCCCCGTTGCTTAGAAGGAAAGTGTATGCCAACCAAAATATGGAAAACCCATCCCTCTTACTATGTTCTGCTGGAAATCTTAAAAAAGAAAGGCGCTATGACCGACACGGAGCTTTTCAACGCGTTGAGCAGCGAGTTTAAAGGATTAGGTTTGCTTGACTTTAACAAGTTGTTAATGAGGCTTGAAATCGGCGGTAAGATTCGCGTAACCTCGATGACTCGTGGGAAGAGAAGAGTTGAACTTGTAGCCTAAGCCCGTTTAGTGCAATCTTATGAAAAAATCTTCAGAAGTGGTTGTCGTCGGAGGGGGTCCATGCGGTTCCTTCGCAGCCTTAAACCTTGCAAAACTAGGGGTCAAAGTAGCAGTCTTTGAAGAACACGGAGAAATCGGTGTTCCATCCCATTGTCCAGGACATTTAAGCATAAACGGGCTAAAAAACCTAGGAATATACCCTTTACCCCCAAAAATCGTTGAAAACATCTTTTACGGCGTAATTTTCCACTCACCATCGGGAAAAAATTTCTCAATCCGCTTTCCTTCACCGGTGACATGCACAGTTAACCGCGTTCTCTTCGACAAGTATGTTGCCAGAAAAGCGGAAAACATGGGAACCCGCTATTTTTTAAACTCAAGGGTTGATTCCTTAATTATAGAAAACGGTTACGTGAAAGGCGTTACGCTCGGTAATGGAGAAAAAATCTCAGCTGAAATAGTGATTGACGCTGAAGGAATATCCTCAAGGCTTCTGAAACAAGCGGACTTATCTTCGCTTAATCCCCAAATGCTCGTTAAAGCTGTGCACGCTGAGGTTGAAAACGTTAAGAACTTAGAGGAAGACATGGTTGAGGTTTTCCTTGGAAGAAACTACGCTCCAGGCTTTTACGCTTGGCTTATCCCTACACGTGGCGGAAGAGCAAAGGTTGGACTGGCGACAAAAATCGGAAATCCCAAGGATTACTTGCAGAGATTCATGCGTAAACATCCAGAGGCAACAAAAAAACTGGGTGAAGCAAAGATTCTGCGAGAATCCTTCCACTCCATAACGCTTGGAGAAATGATTCCGAAAGCATATTCAAACGGTTTCTTAGCCGTTGGCGACGCTGCATCGCAAGTGAAACCGACAACGGGTGGAGGTGTCATTCTAGGGATGAACTGCGCCAGAATCGCGGCTGAAGTTGTCCATGAAGCATTAACTAAAAATGATTGTTCCTCACGTTTTTTAAGCAAATACCAGAAACGATGCCGCAAAATAATGGGATTCGACCTAAAGGTTATGCTTAAGATGAGGAAAATGCTTGATGCGCTATCCGACAAAAAAATTGATTCCATCATCCAGTTCTGTAAAAAGACAGGCTTGGACAAAGCTCTTCAAAACTTCAAAGACATAGATTTCCAAGGACGCTCTCTATTAAATGCGCTTCGAAACCCCAGAGTATCCTTAGCTATTTTCTATTTCCTCATCTCCTACGCTCTCGGCAATCCTTAAAACACCGGAATAACTGAAATAAGGAAATGGTTGAAAAAGGACATGTCAGAGTTCCGCTACAAACAAGTGCTCGTTATTCGCTCCGATTTAAAAATGAGCAAAGGAAAAATCGCAGCTCAAGCTGGACATGCAGCGGTTTCAGCTTCAGAAGAAGCACGCAAGAAACACAGAGCTTGGTGGAAAGCATGGATGGAAGAGGGACAATGCAAAGTTGCCGTCA
>PIYA01000047.1 GCA_003601785.1 Candidatus Bathyarchaeota archaeon | reverse complement strand
TAGCTCCAGAGTACAACGTTTGCAACTATAACGACCACTAAAATTAGGCTTAGCATTACGACTATTACGTTGCTCACTCCACGCCTATCTTGTTTAAGGCGCCTTATAGTAGCCTCCAACGTGTGTCCCCCTACTTGTGACTATGTCTATATAATACAGACTTGTGGAATCCCAGCTTAGTGAAATGTTGAGCCAGCCATGCTCGTTTATTTCTAAGTTAAAAGGTGAGGTGAAAGAATATCTTGTGTGGTTGACGTAAACGGCGGAAACGTGAATGTTAACCTTTCCGATGTTTCTGATGTAAACACTTATGTAACCTTCAGGGTTGAACCACACGTCTTCTATTATGACGCGTTCACCCATAGTTTCCCTCAGGTTGGTTGTTATCACATACGTAGCGGTTGTAGCAATCGACATCGCAGCGACAGCGACAACTGTTAGCAAAAGGTTACTCAACACGGGAGTTATAGCCCGTTTGTTCAAGAAGATTTTCATAAGCCTCTTCATTTTTTCACCTTCACAGAAAGATTTTTAGGGCTATGTACCCGCAGAGCATCATGATCAGACTGTGCTTCAACCCTGCAATTATCGTTCCTTCTCCCATTTTCCCCGCCACTAATCCCCCGAAAAATGCTTGGATTATCGTCATGTGGAAGAACATTCTCCGCATGTCCGTAGTTGACGTCACGGATGTTCCGAGAATCGGCAAACCTTCAATGTTGACGAAGAACGATTTGAAAAGCAGTATCACCGTGAACAAGAACACGAAGAAAGCAACGTAGATTATCGCTATGTAAGGTCTTGTCTGGTTTCTACGTTCCTTATCCATCATAAGCGTTGTCTGTATAAACTTACCCATGGGGTCGAAGACCTTTTCCACTCTTCCCCCAGAGCGGCTTGCCTCAATTATCAGAGGCACGGTTCTCTGCATCAGCACGGTGTTGACACGTTTTCCCAAGGCTAGAAGGGCTTCTTCAAAGGTCATTCCCCAAGAAATCTGAGCTGTCATCTTCTTCAGTTCAGCCGTGAGAGGACCATAATTTCTTTTAGACGCTTCTTCTAACGCTTGAGGGAGAGTCATACCTGTTTCTTGAGCTTGAACTATGCTTCTGAAAAGGTCAGGTAAGTGTTCATCCACGGCTTTCCTCCACTTGTAATCCATGTAATCTAGCACCGTTGGGGGGGAGAGAGCTATCAAAACTGCGAAGAAGACGAACTCGTCAAACGTGGATTCACCCCAAAACGTGAAATAAGCGAAGATTACCAGAGCAACGGCTAGGGAGACGGAGACAACCCAAGCGAATTTTTTCACCCGTTTTTTTATCTTCGGCATTTTCCGCTACCAGCTAGGTGATATGGCGTCCAAGATTATCAGAAAAATTATTGAAGCGAAGGGAATTCCGATGTAAGTGAGTAAGTTGAGCAGAAGGTCGGGACTTAACATTCCAAGGTTTCCCCCACCAAGCATAGCCATAACCGCCAGCATTATGACAAAGAGTAAAGGTCCAGTGACTAGTATGGCTACGTAGAACTCCGATAGGATGGATAACGTGTCAGAAAATTTGCGTAGGTTAATCCTCTTCAACCGCATGTACTGATTGGTTTTTTCACGCAAAAAAGCAGCCAAGTTTCCGCCTGAGTGAATGGTTGAGATGAATCCTTCCAGCATCTCACGAAACCTTTCAGAGGGACTCAATTTTGAGGCTTTCTCTAAAGATGATATTATATCCAAACCGAAGAGATTCACGTCCCTGACGACGTTTTTAGCCTCCATTGAGACCGCCGAAGAAACGCCAAGATTGGACAGTGAACTGAAAATCTTCTCCGAGGAAACCCCTGCACTTGCAAGGATAGCCATGTAACCAGTTGCAAACGGCAACTCATCTTCTAACTCTCTCTTCAATTTGTCCGCGCGGTAAATTGGATAGATGTAGAATCCGATTGTTGAAAACGCTACGGCGAAGAGGCTTCCGCCTACGCCGAACAATATTGCTGATAGAAACGGAACGTTAAAGATGAAAAAAGCCAAGCATGGAACAATAATCAACGTGGCAAGGGAGACCAAAATCGTCGTGAAGAGCGCTAAGCTCAGGTAAACCTTAAAGCCTATTTTTAACCCGGATTTCTGTAGTTTTAAGTCTAAACCTTCAAAGAGCGGTAGAACGCGGTCGGTTTTTTCCCCTAGAAGCTGGTACGCTATGGAATGTGGTTTTTCAAGGGTTAGCTTAATTGTCTTCGGTGAAGCCTCTGGCTTAAGCCTTGTTTTAACTCGCTCTATAATTGTTTTAATCTTATCTAAGACTTTGTTTTGAGATTTCATTTCAGCCCAACTCTGGCTTTTTGGAAAACACGGTTTGGATTCGCGTAATATTCTCTGATGACATTGGCAACCTCCGTGTATCTTCGAATGTTTTTGCGCACCATCCATTCCAGAACGGTTTTTCTACGATGTAGTTCTCGTTTCAAATAGCTTCTGTCAATTCCAAGTTTTTTCATCTGCTCCTCTAAAAGGTAGCTTTGGCCGGAGGAGAGGAAAATATCTTCTTTCGCGTTCCAGTGGAAGACCTCTTTTGTTGTTATTGTCTCCTTTTTTCTGTCAAAGTCTAAAACTTCCGTTGTTACCATTGTTCTTCTGGCAGGTCTTCCAGCAATTTCTGTTCTAGCCATGACCATAACAACATCCATCATCGCTATGAGCGGTTTCGGAATGTTCATCGGTTCGGATTCCAAACGGTTTATCACGGCTTCAACGGATTCGGCGTGAATCGTGCTCATTCCTAGATGCCCCGTTGCCATCGCTTGGAAAAGTGTGTAGGCTTCCTCTCCGCGAACCTCGCCGACGATTATGTAGTCTGGTCTCTGTCTAACGGCAGCCTTCAGCAGATCGAACAGTGTTATGTTTCCGCCTCTTTTATCTTCATGCCCGAAGCCTAATCTGACAACGGACGGTATCCAGTTTTCATGAGGTAAGTTTAGTTCCTGCGTGTCTTCTACGCTAACTATTTTCATTTCGGGTTTTATGAACATGGATAAGCAGTTGAGCATCGTTGTTTTTCCAGATGCAACGCCGCCGGCAACGATAACTGAGGCTCTGTTCTCTATGATGTACCAAAGGTATGCAGCCATCTCTGAGGAAAGCGTGTTAAAGGCTATTAGGTCTGAGATTGTTAAGGGGTCAACTCTGAAGCGTCTAATCGTGAAGGTGGAACCTCTTCTTGTGACTTCGTTTCCGTAGGTTAACTGTATTCGGCTGCCGTCGGGTAGGGATGCATCCAAAATCGGGGAGGCGATGGAGATGTTTTTTCCAGATAGGTAAGCCAGGCGTATTATGAAGGAGTTTAGTTCCGCCTCGTTCTCAAATATCACGTTTGTCGGTAAGGACTCGTATACCCTGTGCCAGACGTAAATCGGTATGTTCACCCCGTCTGCGGATATGTCCTCTATGAGATGATCCTTCATTAACGGGTCTATTTTCCCGTAGCCTATGAAGTCTCTGATGATGTAGTATGTGAGTTTGTCAACGGCTTCAGCTGGAATTTTCATGCGGTATTTCTTAATGAGTTCTTTTGTTTTGTTTTTCAGATAGTTTTCAGCTTTCTCTCGTGTTTCTATTTCCTTTAGGTTGACGTCAACCTCTTCCATTAACAGAGCCTTTATTTCCCTGAGTTGCTTCTCTTCATCCTCTTTTAACGTTGGTTCGATGACATCGTACCGTATTTTTTGTGTTTCACTGTCTTTTACGATGGCTGCGTAGACGTAGGGTTCTTGAACTGGGTAGACCTCTCTGAAAACTGCTGTTTTTTTCTTTTTTCCCTTTTTCACACTCCCTTTTATCATTACGCCTGGTTTCTCTACGGCTTTGGATTTTTTACGCATTCGATTTTCACCGTTGTTGTGTTTGTCTCGTGCAGAGTGTAGGATGTTTTCGTTTAAATATAGTGTGTCGCGAGTCTTAATAAGCTATATGCACGTTTAATCTTTACCAAACTTAACTGCTAAATTAATTAAAGAAGCAAAACTCACTATTCGTAGTGATTTAAGCTTGAAAAGAAAAGATGCGGAGGCTAAACCGAAAACCAAAGCCAAAAGGCACGGCGTAAAGTTTTGCCCTAGGTGTGGTTCAACCAACGTGTTTTGGGCTTCAGGTCTACCTCAACTCTGGTCTGTTTGGGAGTGTAGAGACTGTGGATATAGAGGACCGTTAATTCTTGAGGATGGAAAATTGGCTGCGAAGCTTAGGGAGGAATACTTGAAAAAGGTTGCTAGGAAACGTTAGGGTTACTTGTATCTCGCCCTTCTCTTCTTTCTTTTCTTCTTCTCTCGACGCATCCGTTTCTTTTTCCATTTTTTCCGTATGCCCAACACTCCCCAGTCAGTTTTACTCTATGGTAGCGTGTCTACGCTTTAAATCCTCCTCTGTTCTACCCAGCCGATGCATCAACTCAACTATCAAACCGTCTAGAAAAACCATGCAGTTGTTCTCGAAAATGCTTCCAAGCGGGGTTAAAGGTTCCCGTTCACCGACAATCTGTCTAGCCAAATAGTCTTCCTCTTTAGGCCAGCCCATTTTTGTTCTCCCTCTGACGGTTACGACGTAGTCGGCTATTTGTCCTAAGGGTGACTCTGGAAACGATGTTATGGCTATAACCGTTGCTCCGATGTCTTTTGCCGCTGAGCTTGCTGTTAAAACCATCTTTGTGGTGCCAGTGCCTGAAATGGCTATCAGTAGGTCTCCTTTTTCCGCTGCGGGGGTTATTGTTTCACCTAGGAAGTAGACGTTGAAGCCTAAGTTCATCAGGCGTAAGGCAAAGGCTCTTGCGACGAAGCCGCTTCTTCCCATGCCCACTATGAATATTTTCTTGTCTTTGGCTTCTAGTAGAAGCTTTATTAGTTGTTCAACCTCTTCCATGTTAAGCTCTTGAATAGAACGCCTAATGCCTTCGATTATTTCTTCCGTTGCGGCTTTCAACCAGTCCAACTGTTTCAAGCTCCGAGAACCCCATTTAGAATCAGCCCCATATTAAAAATCTTCGGTTTCAAAAACCGATTTTTAAAAGTTCATGGATTGACGGAATTCCGAGGAATAAGCGAGTGTAAATCGCGAATGCCAGTATGAAAACGCTTATGACTGCTAGAACGTAGTCTTCCTTGCGTATTTTGAGCACGTAAAGGTTTGTGCGGTTTTTTGTTGCGCCCCAAGCTCTGGATTCCATGGCTTCAGCTAGTTCTAGGCTTCTGCGGATTGCACTGACGATTAGAGGTATGAGAATTGGTATGTAATTTTTGATTCTTTTCAGAAAGTTTCCTTTTTCAAGCTCTAATCCCCTTGCTTTCTGGGCGTCCATGATTGTTTGGGCTTCCTCAGCTAAGACGGGGACGAAACGCACGGCTGTTGTGAAGGCGAAACAGAACTCGTAGGGAATGCGTGTTTGTTCTAGGGCTAAGCCTAGATGGTCAGGTGATGTTGTCAGAAAGAACACGGAGAATGATTCAACGAGCACTACGAAACGGAAGGTGATGGCGACGGCGCTTTCTAAACCTTCCGCTGTAACAACATAACCAGCACCAATGAAGTAGACTATGAAGTTTGTGAAGAATATTATTCCAGCTAGAAACGCTGCACCTTTCATTGAGCGGAGCCATTCATGTTTAACGCGAGCTACTAGGATGAATGGTATCTGCATAAAAAATAGCACCAGCAGCGGTATCAGCTCCCAGAAGATGAGTGCAACCGCGAAGATTACGCAAACGTAGATAAACTTTATCCTCGGATCTAAATCGTGGATTGGAGAGTGAACCCTTCGAAACCTAAGTCCGTCGAAAACGCTCATGAATCCTTCCCCTTTAAGGCGTTGAGCAGAATCTCTCTTGCTGTGTAGATGTCTATGGTTTCTTTTGGAAAGCCGAGGTCTGAAAGTTGGATGAAGATTTGGGACACTTGCGGTGGAACTATAGAGGCTTTTGTTACCACGTCTGGGTCTGTGAGAACCTTTTTTGCTTCACCATCGGCGACTATTTTTCCTTTGCTCATCAACATGACTCTTGGGTTGCACTCAGCCACGAATTCCACGTCGTGGGTGACTATTATCACGGTTTTTCCTTGAGTGTTCATTTGCAAGATGAACTGTCTTAGTTTTTCTTTTTGTTGGTAGTCCTGTCCTATCGTCGGCTCGTCTAGGATTAGTATTTTCGGGTTCCACGCTAACACTGAGGCTAGGGCTACTCGCTTTCTTTCTCCGCCGCTGAGCATGAATGGTGATGTTTTTCTGTACTGTTTTAAGCCTAGGAGGTTTAGAGCCCAGCTTATCCTTTTCTCTATGACGGGAGGTTTGAATCCGAAGTTTTTCAATGCGAAGGCTATTTCGTTTTCAACTGTTTCGCTGAAGAGCTGGTTGTCTGGGTTTTGAAAGACGAATCCAACTTTTCTGGCTAGGGTTGCGACACTCACTTTTCTCGTGTCCACACCGTCAACCAACACGTTGCCTTTTTTTGGTTTAAGCAGCCCGTTGAAGTGTTTTAC
>PIYA01000046.1 GCA_003601785.1 Candidatus Bathyarchaeota archaeon | reverse complement strand
CTTAGATTTCCCATTGTTTGTTGAGATTGGGGGTAGGGTGAGTTAAACTCTCTCAACTTCCCTCTATTGTTTCCTCTATGGAGATGATAAAAATGGTCGTAGAAATAAAAGAATACACTTCAGCTGAAGAGATAGCTGAAACCCTGGAAAAAGCGATATCCGAAACCAAAAGCACGTTAGGTGAATACCTACGCAGGTTAGACGACATCAGAGCCTTAGCTGAAAAATCCAAAAAGATACGTGAAGTCGTGATGAAGCTGGCTGGGAAAAAGGCTGCAACGCAGACGCTTGGAGAAATCACAATCGGCAACCTAAGCATAGTCTTGGACGCCAACCCCTTCCATGAACTGACAGCCATAGAAGAGGTTGTGAAAAGCCATCAGGAAAGACTTTTACTGCTTCAGAAGACCCGTGAGGCTCTGAAATGGTTAGACCAGCTAGGAGACACTGAAGGCTTGAAATATCTGGTCGTTGAAAACGACGGAATCCCTGAACGCATACTCTTCAAAATCTCCTAAGCATACGTATGGAAGTGAAAAAATGGAAAGTGACGTGTACTCTTTCGCCTTAAAAGAAACCTTAAACGAAATCGGAAACGTTTGCCCAGACATAAACAACGCCTTTGTGTTCAAAGAAAACGGTGAAGTCGTAGCCAGTGATGAAAAAACATCTGAAAAAACCGTGACGCGTGTAGTGAATGCTTTCGACGGCATATTGGAAAAGGCGGACTCTATAGGCAACATTGAAGGCGTAACCCTCGAATGTAGTAAAGGCAGAGTGAACGTTTCGCTGGTAAACGATGATTTTTACCTGTTAACAGTAACTTCCAAGAAGGCGGACATAAATTACGTAAACACCGTAACCCGTGTAATAATTCCAACGGTTCTTAGATTATTAGAGAAAATTCACCCTGCCCCCCTCAAAAGCAGTGAAGTGTCTCCTGAAATAGAGCCTGCGACTTCTGAGATTGAAGAGCCAGTAGAACAAGCTGAAGAGACGATTACACCAGAAGAGGAAACACTAGAAGAAGAAATCAAACCTGAACCCCTACTCCCTGAGACCCCTGTAAATCAACTTATCGTTGAAAACCTCGGAGGCTTACTTGTTCCATCAGACACCGTGCGCATCGACAAGGAGATACTTTCACAATGGGAAGAACTCTACGAAGACAAGAAGATAAACATGGTTGAAATTGAAACCTTCGACGGAAAAACAACAACATGCAAAGTTAAACCGATAAAGGACTCGAAATATGAAGGAAAAGGGATAATACGAATGCCTGAAAAAATACAACTCACCCTGGAGATAAAAAGAGGAGAACTTGTGAGGGTTAAACCAGTAATCGATTAATGGAGGCTACATGTATGCCCAGAAAAAAGAAAACTGTTCAAAACTTAGCTGCAGTCACCGAACCATTAACCGTTGAAACATCAACAAACGATCTACGCGCCAGACTTGACGAAATCAAAGCGTATGACGGCGTTATCGGTTACATCTTAAGAAACTCCACATCGGCAGCCATAGACCTTAAAGATCCAACGAAAATAATAGATTACGCCATTCTCTCTTCATCCGCACTCGACGCAAGCCAAGAAATGTCAGAGCTCTTCAACCTTGGTGATGTGAAAGACATAATCGTTGAAGGAAAAGATGTGAAGGTGCTCTCCCTAACGGTTGACGAAAACAAAATAAGCGTTTTTATGGAGAAAAACGCCGACTGCGGTAAAATTTTGAAAAAACTGCGTGCGGCTTAAGGGTTTAATTCCTCCATTTATTTTCATTCCCTTGTTCCAAATTAAACATTATCTACTCAATTTCTAAATTTCAGAACGTTTAAATTTCACCGTTTTTTAATACTTTATTGGAGAGAAGGAGAAGCCTTTCAGAGTATAGCTGCTTGGTGAAAACTTGTTGGTTCAGAAAAGAAGACGTGTTACCAGTGGTCATCATCGCGGACGTTTAGACATTATTGCGGATATTTTAGGCGCTTCCTCTAGCAACGTCAGAAAAACCTACCTGATGTACAGGTGTAATTTGAGTTTCAAACAGTTAAGTTATTATCTCAAATTTCTGCTAAATAAAAATCTCTTGACACCCGTTGATGAGAATTGTGTTTCTAATACAAGTTTGTTTAAGATAACCGATAAGGGCAAAGAGTTTTTAAAGGCTTATAAAAGGTTAAAAGCTCTTATGAAGTAGCTGTCTGTCTAAGAAACTCTTTAACGGTTTCATCGAGCTTTATCCAACCTTTTTCCTCATCCATCAGCACAAAGCCATACCCTTTCAGAAACTCTACTATCTGCTGAATCTTATTCTCGCTTAGCTTAATCTTCTCCCGTATCTCCTTTAAAGTATGCCACCTGCCGTCTTCAAGCATCTCTAGAACTTCCGCTATCTTCATAGTCGCCAATAGGTTTCATCTCGAACAATATTTCATGTTGCCTTGGCTTAAATGTCTTCTGAGGTTATTTTTCAGAATTTTTTTCTAGAAAATTATAACATACAAATTATTGTTAATAACTCATCAAGAAATGTTTCTAGTAAGTCTTTTATCAATGCACTAATACATGGAAAACGGAGACAAAACCGATGACGCAGCAAATCATTTGGTCTAACATTCTCCTCCAATGTAAAAAAAATGTTCAAAAAAAGATTAAACCATATTTTAAAACGTTAAGTAAACCTCAGCCAGATTTAGGTGTAGGAGCAGGTGGAGACCAACTAAAACAAGTGGATTTGGCAGCAGAGAAGGCTATAATAAACACTCTGAAAAGGCATAAAATCTCTTTCACTCTCATAAGCGAAGAGTCGGGAGTGAAGGAATACGGTAAAACTCCCCACGAACACTTCGTGACAACAGATCCTATAGATGGAACAACAAACCTTATGAGGGGAATACCATTTTACGCAACCTCAATAGCTGTATCCACAAAACCTTTCTTAAACAACATTCACACAGCTTTGGTGACGGACTTAACTCATAACATAACATATTTGGCAAAAAAGGGAAAAGGAGCGTATCGAGAAGGCCGTAAGATAGGCCCTTCTAAAAATGCGGTTTTAGAGGAAGCTGTGATAGGTATAGATTTGAACACGTACAACGTTTTGGAGCTGGCGCCTCGCGTGACTCGTTTGATACAAAGAACAAAGCACATACGTCATCTGGGAGCAAACGCCTTAGAATTATGCTATGTAGCGGACGGCACAACGGATGCTTTTCTCGACTTGAGAGGAAAACTTCGAACAACAGATATGGCGGCGGCATGTTTGATAATAAAAGAGGCTGGAGCGAAAATAACAACACCCAACGGAAAGCCTTTAAACGCGAAATTGAGCCCTAAACAAAAAGTTTCCTTCATAGCAGCCTCAAACCCGAAAATTCACAAGGCAATACTAAACTTGGTAAAGCCTAGGCTTAAAAAGGAAGCAAAATGATAATCCCCTTAACACCTTATCCAGCTGCGCTTGTGAAGACTAAGCTTAAACGGATACTTGTGATAGCTGACTTGCACATAGGATGGGAAATAGCGCTGTCAGATAGAGGAATACATGTGCCGACGCAGACACCTAAAATGCTTCGCAAACTCAAAGAATTGATATCTGCATATAAACCGCAAGAACTATTAATCCTAGGCGACGTGAAACACACGGTTGCAACAGCCGAAATAGGCGAATGGCACGACGTACCAAACTTTTTTGAAGAACTGAAAAAACAGATCCATGTGATAAAGATAATTCCAGGCAACCACGATGGAAACCTTGAACCTTTGCTGCCTGAAAGCATAAAAATTCTTCAGTCATCAGGTGTTGTGATAGATGATGTGGGTTTCTTTCACGGGCACAAGTGGCCCTCTCCAACTCTTTTGAAATGTAAAACCTTGGTGATGGGGCATGTGCATCCTGTTGTAGCTTTTCGTGATCCCGCGGGATTCAGGATAACAAGGCAGATTTGGGTGAAGGCGAAGTGTAATGGGTTATCGCTTGCAAAGGTTTTGTTGCAGAAGCATCACGTAAAGCTTGAGAGAGGTGTTAGGGAAACCTTATGGAGACGCTACAAGGTCAAGCTGAAGGCATCTCAGATTTTTATAATGCCTTCCTTTAACGAGTTTTTGGGCGGCAGACCCCTTAACGAGAGAGTAAAGAGTGGAAGGTTTGTGGGTCCTATCCTTCGATCAGAAGCCATTGATATGGCGAATGCAGAGGTGTATCTTCTCGACGGGACATACCTTGGGACTCTGAATCAACTTAAAGATTTGACACATTAAGCTTCAAAGGAGTAGCATAAAATTTATACATAATCGTTTGCTTCACACTAACAAGGTGAAAGAATGCCAGAAGATTATCCAGATTGGTTTAGAAGGAGACGATACCCGTTCTTTGGAAGCTGGTTCTTCGAGGACATCGACCGCATGTTCCGTGAAATGGAAAGGATGATGGAAGAAGAATTTAGAACGTTCAGTTCGAGATTGCCAAAGGATTACGTTAAAGAACGCAAGCTTCCAGACGGCACAACAATACGCGAACTCGGACCCTTTGTCTACGGTTATAGTGTAAAAATAGGTCCAGATGGAAAACCTGAAATTCGCGAGTTCGGAAACGTCAAACCAAGTCGTTTCGGACCAAGAATCAAGGAAGAACGTGAACCCTTGGTGGACGTCGTTGAAACAGACAGTGAGGTTCACGTTGTCGCTGAGCTTCCCGGGGTTGAAAAGACCGATATAAAACTCCATGGAACAGAGGACACCTTAACGATTTCTGTCGACACACCACAACGCAAATATTACAAGGAAGTTAAACTGCCGGCGAAGGTGAACGTGAAGGAAGCGAAAACAGCGTACAAAAACGGTGTCTTAGAGGTTACACTGCCAAAAGTTAAAGAGGAAAAGAAGCCTAAAGGTGAACCAATCAACATAGAGTAAAAGATTTTTATCATGTAATCGTGTGAAAGCCTGTGCAGCGATGGAAGAAACTTCAGAGATTGACGTATTAAATTCCATATGCAAAGAATCAAAGTCTGAAGGAAAACTCACCGGGAAAAACCTGACAAAACTTTATGAAATATTCGGTCAGCGTTTCGTGAAGGCTTTTGAGGCTCTGAAAGAAGGACGGGTGAAAAAATACGTCTTTAAACCCAGTGGTAGAACCGTCTGGATTGTTGTGGGAAAAGAACGAGATTATCTTATAATGCCGAAAGCTGAATTCTGCTCCTGCGATGATTTTTACTTTCGCGTACTAGACAAAAAAGTGCATTTATGTTATCATCTAATAGCACAGAAGATGGCTAACGCTTTAGAATGGTTTGAAAAAATAGAGGAACAAGACACGCTTTATGATTCTCTAATGAAAGAGTGGAGAAAGGCTACTCCTTAAATACTTGAACCGCGAATAAAATGGAGGAGATGTCTAATGGACATAGGAGCGTACTTTGAGACAATAAAATACTTTCTTATGGCTGCAACATTCATCGTTTTAGTTTTAATATTTCTGTACATATTCCACGGGAAAGAAGAAAAGACAAGCGAATAAAATCTTAAGCATTACATCCTTCGCTTGTAGAACACCAGAAAGATTACAATACTTAAAACTGCGAGGACAACAGCAAACAGAATCATCCAAACAGCTTCTGGTCCAGCACCTATGACTATTGGGAAAGGCCCTATAAATATTAAGGCGCCGAAGTTGACTTGCCCACCGGAAAACATCGCTGCAGCAGCAAGGAATGCGATGCCCACAAAAATTATGAAAAAGCCTATGATAAAGAGGAAAAGGAAGCTTTTTGTTAAGCTTGAGTCTTCTCGGTCTTCCATTTTTCTCCCGTCAGTTAAAACATGAAGTGGAGCATTACTATTAGCAGAATAAGGAGTATTGTAAGTAACAGCGAAAGTAGCAAAATAGCTTTAATCGATTCCTTGTCTGTTCCAAAAATTATTGGGAAGGGCCCTATTATTAATGCTCCTCCTCCCCTGATTTTTCCCTCTCCTCTTACGCTTGCAAGTAAAAGCAAAAGGAAGGCAACAGCCGTCACGAATACTCCAATGAATATTAGTGTGATGCCCAAAGTGTATAGAACGCTCGCGTCCATAGATTCTATCTCTCCTTTTGCACATTTAAAGTCGGCTCATCGCTTTTAATAAACTTTATAGCGTCCGTTAGTTCTCATCTCCACGGTATCGAGTTGAGATGACTGAAGAGGAGATAATTAAACGAATTCTCAAGGCTCACCCTGAGCTTTCCAAGAGAGAGGTCATGGAAAGGTTAGAAGCTGAGAGAAAGAAAACGGGCAGCCTTATCTCGGATGCTGTTCTTTTAAGGATGATAGCTTCTGAACTCGGCGTCCAGATTCCGCAAAAGATTTCTCCTTTTAAGCTTTCAATAAAAGATTTGGTTCCAAGCTTGAATGATGTCACCGTTACTGGACGGGTTGTCGCCGTTTTTCCCTCCAAAACCTTTGAGGGAGGTAAAAGTGGGAGACTTGCAAGTCTTCTAGTTGCGGATAAAAGCGGTGTTGCGGTGTTTTGAGGGTTGTTCTATGGAATGATAAAACGAATATTTTGGAATCTGGTGAGCTGAAAGTTGGAGATATAACCCGTTTTTCTCATGCATATACAGGGGAAGGCTTTGATGGGAATGTTGAGCTACACGTCGGAGACAAAGGCGTGATCGAAGTGATCGAAATAAATCCGAAGGACGTAGAAAACAGAGATTATCCAACAATCAGTAAATTCGCAACGAAAATAGCGGAGATCACCAGAAAACAGAAAAGAGTAAACACGGCGGGCACGGTAAAAGAGTTATTCTCAACGCACACCTTCAAAAGACGAGATTCAACAACCGGAAAAGTTATGCGTTTTCTCTTGACTGACGAAACAGGAGAGATAACAGTTGTTGTCTGGAATGATATGGTGGATAGACTCAAAAACGTGTTAAGGAAAGGCGCAAAACTGCGAATAATAAATGCCAAGGTGAAAAAAGGGCTGGCAAATAATTTGGAGATACATGTAAGCTCTGGGACTTATGTGGAACCCGTGACAACAGAAGAAGAGCTTTCAAGAATTGTTGATCTGAAAGAAGGATTAAAACACGTTAATGTTAAAGGCGAGATTGCAACCAAACCCATGTTTAGAAACGTGAAGACCTCTAGAGGAGAAAACGTGAAGCTCGCGGTTTTCGAATTAAAAGACGAAACAGGGA
>PIYA01000045.1 GCA_003601785.1 Candidatus Bathyarchaeota archaeon | reverse complement strand
AGTGGGACATCGGATGGCCAGACGGCGGCAACTACTGGAGCAACCACAACCTCAAAGACGACTACAGCGGACAGTACCAAACCGAACCGGGAAGCGACGGAATATGCGACACACCATACACTGTCTACGGCACAGACATGGACAAGTACCCCCTAGCCGCACCCATCAACCTATTCGAAGTACCCCTAGGCTTCGTAACAGAAGAAGTAAACATAATCAGCAACTCGACAATCTCCCACTTCCAAACAAACACCACACAAAAAATAATGAAATTCAACGTCACAGGCGAAGGCGCTGGATTCTGCCGAGTAGACATACCAAACACGGTTGCAAGCATGTGGAACAACAACTACACGGTACTAGTAAACGGAGAACCCCCAACCTACATGAGAAACTGGACTCTTGGCACAACAACATACATCTACTTCACATACCTACTCTCAGAAAAAGAAGTGATAATAATCCCAGAATTCCCACCACTAATAATCCTAACATTATGCATAACACTAACGCTCCTTATCACCATAACCCACTACTCACGGAAACGCTGTCAAAAAGCTAAAGCCTAACCTTTCTGAACAACACCTCCACCTTTTTCCCTTCAGAAATTCTTAGAAAGAAAAACCTAGAGGATGAGCAAACTTAAATAGCAGCCAAAAATGTAAAGGAAGAAAACCAAAAGTTTGTAGAATGTTGTCTGTTTATTTTCGGACGAAAACGTGAAAAGTTTAACTATTTGCCCTAGAGCTTCACTATTTGAGCGTGGGGAACACCTTCTATGTTTAGAATTGCTTCGGGGTGCACGTAGCCTTTTTCCACGGCTTTTTTTACCACGTTTTTCCCTATCATGTTCACTATTGTTGAGTTTTCTATCATGGCTACGGCTTCTTCTATTGTGACTTTTCTTCCTTTGTAGAACTCTTCTTTTACGTGGAACACTATCTTTCCTTCGCGGAGGGTTTTGCCGAGGATTTCAGCGTCACATATGGCTAAGAGAACGTTTCCGCCGATTTTCCTCAGGTTTATGTAAGCTTCCAAACTTTTGACGCTCTGCTAAAGTTGTTGCACAGGAGATTTCGCTCCGCATGCTTGGCATACCAAGAAAGATAAGCGTTTTTCCTTCACTATTTTTGTGTCTGGACGTTTGCAGACTGGGCATATGACGAATCGTTCCATGTACCGTTGGAGAAGTCTTTGGAATGTTTCCCTTGAGAATTTTCCTTGAAAAATCGCTCTTGAGTCCTGAAGGGTTGCCGCTGTCGCCATCTCCCGAGTTAAGAATTTTAGAAGGTGCTGGGGATCACGGTTTAAGGTATCCGCTATCTCTTTAAAGTTGTGGATTATTGTTCTCATGCCCACTACAGAGTGGGCTAGTCTGGGAAGTTCTAGGCGTTCACGTTTCAGAGCTGTCTCTGGAATTTGTGAACGCGCTCTTTTCAGCAGTTCTTCGTACTTGTATTTCATTGTCTGCTCCAAGTTAAATGAAAGGTGGAAACGTATTTAAAACTTATAACGTGAAGAGAAACATTTTACAATGGAAGAAAAGGGAAATCAAGATGGGTTATGTTTATCTCTACACTGGAAATGGTGCTGGAAAAACCACGAACGCGCTGGGTTTGGCCTTGCGTTCTGTTGGGCATAAACACAAGGTTGTTATAATTCAGTTTTTGAAGTGGTGGAAGAACACCGGCGAATACAAGGTTAGAAAGATGCTTGAGCCTTACTATGAGATATACCAGTTTGGAAGACCCGAATGGGTCAGCGCGGAGAAAAGAGAAGTTGTTATCGGAGGAAAGAAAGTTAAGCTCAAAAGTTTAGAGAACGCCGATAGGGAATTAGCCGAGAAGGCGTTGGAATTTGCAAGGGAAGTGTTGAAGAAAAAGAAACCTCATCTTCTCGTTTTAGACGAGATTAACTTGGCTTTACACTGGAAGCTTTTGGATGTTAAGGCTGTTCTTGACTTACTTGAGGACTTACCCAAACGAAGAACAGATGTTGTTTTGACCGGTAGATACGCGCCTAAAGAGTTGATTGATCGTGCGGATTTTGTGAACGAGATCAGGGATGTTAAATACCCCAAGAAGATGGTTACGACGAAAGGGATACAATACTGAGATGGAAAATTCTCAGAGGTAAAATCCGTCAGAACTTTTAAAAAAGTTTAAGGAAAGTATCGCTAATTAATTTTAAACCTCTAAGCGGTGAACAAAATTGGGTAAACACAACCATCCGTACATTCCTAATTCTCAACCTGAGATCAAGGCAGAGATGATGAAAACGATAGGTATAAAGGATGTGGATGAGCTTTACTTGGATGTTCCGGAAAGATACCGTTTGAGAAAACTCTTGAACATTCCGAGGGGCATGTCAGAGTTCGAGGTTAAAAAACACGTGGAAAGTTTGCTTGCGAAAAACAAAACGTGTGCCGAGATGCTGACTTTTTTGGGTGCCGGATGCTGGCCCCACTATGTTCCAGCGGTGGTTAAAGAAATAGTTCAGAGAAGTGAGCTTTTGACTTCTTACACGCCTTACCAGCCTGAAGTTTCCCAAGGCATGCTTCAAGCATTGTTTGAGTATCAGAGCATGATTTGTGAGTTAACGGGCATGGAGGTTGCCAACTGTTCCATGTACGATTGGGCTTCAGCCCTCGGTGAAGCAGCACGCATGGCTTCACGTTTAACAAATAAGAATGAAATTTTGATTCCTAGGGTTATCCATCCTGAAAGGCTTGCCACACTGAGGGTTTACGCTGAACCAGCGGGAATCACGATTAAGCAGGTGGCTTACGACGCTGAGACGGGACAGTTAAGCCTTGAAGACTTGAAAAGCAAAATTTCAGAGAAGACGGCGGCGGTTTACGTTGAAAACCCTTCCTATCTAGGGTTTGTTGAAACGCAAGTCGAAGACATAGGCGGTGAAGCGCATGCGAATAACGCGTTGTTTATAGTTGGTGTTGACCCGACGTCTCTTGGAATCTTGAAGCCTCCAGGAGATTACGGCGCGGATATAGTGGTGGGTGAAGGGCAACCACTCGGGAATCCCATGAATTTTGGCGGTCCGCTTCTCGGAATTTTCGCTTGCCGCGGAGACTTGAAGATGGTTAGACAGATGCCTGGACGTATAATCGGGATGACGACTACTAAGGATGGGAATAGACAGGCTTTTTGTATGGCGCTGCAAACCCGTGAACAACACATCAGACGTGAAAAGGCAACGTCAAACATCTGCACAAACGAGGCTTTATGCGCCGTAGCCTCAGCCGTTTACATGGCTCTGCTCGGACCCGAAGGAATGCGTGAATTAGGCGAAACGATTATGTACAAGGCGAACTACGCCATGCGGTTGCTTTCAAAAATACAAGGCGTCAAGGCTCCGGTTTTCAATTCACCCCATTTCAAAGAGTTCACCGTGAACTTTGACGAGGCTGGCTTAAGCGTTAAAGAGGCTCATGAGAAACTCTTGAAACTTGGAATTCATGGAGGAAAGGATGTTTCAAAAGAGTTTCCTGAACTCGGTGAAACAGCTCTTTACTGCGTGACAGAAATCCACTCTAAGGAAGAGATTGAACGTTTGGCGAAATCTCTGGAGGATGTTTTGGCTGGGAGATGTTAAGATGGTTAAACAAGCAGATTGGAGTGAGCCTGTGATTTTTGAGCTTGGAAGGAAGGGTAGACGGGGACATATCCTGCCAGCGGTTGAAGAAGGGGTTAAACAAGTTGTCGGCAGCGTTAATACGATTATACCTGAAAACATGCAACGCAAGAGCAAGCCTAAACTTCCAGAACTTTCAGAGGTTGAGGTTGCAAGACATTATATTCGTTTATCCCAGATGAACTACGGCGTCGACTCTGGTTTGTATCCGCTTGGAAGCTGCACAATGAAATACAACCCGAAAATAAACGAGTCTCTCGCAAACTCAAAGGCAATGAACATGTTGCACCCGTATCAGGATGAGAGCACCCTGCAGGGCATACTGGAGATTCTTTACAGACTTGAACGCTGGCTCGCGGAGATAACCGGCACATACGAGGTTTGCTTGCAGCCTGCGGCTGGCGCTCACGGAGAGTTCTTGGGAACCTCTCTTATACGCGCATATCACAAGTTCAACGGGGAGCTTGAGAAGAGAAGAGAGATAATAGTGCCTGATTCCGCCCACGGAACAAATCCTGCCAGCGCATCCATGGCTGGATTCAACGTTGTTGTCGTTCCGTCGGATAAGGATGGATGCGTGAACATTGAGGCTTTAAAAGAGGCTGTTTCAGAACGGACAGCTGGTTTAATGCTTACAAATCCGAACACCCTCGGGATTTTTGAGAAGAACATAGAGGAAATAGCGAGGATAATCCATGATGCCGGTGGACTGTTATACTATGACGGGGCAAACTTGAACGCGATACTCGGTAAGGTTAGACCGGGAGACATGGGGTTTGACATAGTTCACATGAACATTCACAAAACCTTCAGCACACCCCACGGCGGCGGCGGTCCAGGTTCAGGTCCCGTCGGCGTTTCAGAAGAGCTAGCTAAGTTTCTGCCTGTTCCACGCGTAGTGTTTAACGGAGAACGTTACCGTTTGGATTATGACAGACCGCACAGTATAGGCAAGATAAGAAGCTTTTACGGGAACGTCGCCGTTTTGTTGAAGGCTTACGCTTACATCTTGAGTTTAGGCAACGAAGGCTTGAGGGAAGTGGCTGAAATCTCGGTTTTGAACGCTAACTACGTTGCTGAGAAACTTAAAGGAATCAAGGGGTTGACGCTTCCGTATGGAGATGAGGTACCACGGAAACACGAATGCGTCTTCAGCGCCAAGCCTCTGAAGAGAGAAACTGGCGTTTCAGCCTTAGATGTTGCTAAACGTCTGCTTGATTACGGATTACACGCACCAACTATTTACTTTCCTTTGATCGTTGATGAAGCGTTGATGATTGAGCCTACCGAAACTTTTGAGAAGGAGGAGCTTGACAGGTTCGTTGAAGCCATGAGGAAAATCTCTGAGGAAGCCTACAAAAACCCAGAGGTTGTTCTGAAGGCTCCACACAACACCGCCGTTTCAAGGCTGGATGAAGTGAAGGCTTCCCATCCGAGAACCATGATTTTAAGCTGGAAGATGCGCCTGAAGAAGGGTGGAGAGTAGCCTTCATATAGAATGATGCCCTCTTCTCTTATCTACCAGATTTCGAAGGTGTCGATGGTTGACTGATTTAGAAGATAAAGTGCGTGAAGCAGTGGGTAAAGTTGTGGATGTGGAGACTGGTTTAACCTTTGCAGAAATGCACATGATAACAGGCGTTAAAGAGGAAGCTCCAGGCATCATCCGCGTTGACTTTGTTCCTTCAAGCCCCTATTGTCCGATAGCGTTTAAACTAGCCTTAGACGTTAAGAACGCGGCTCTAAAGGTTAACGGCGTGAAGAAAGCTCTTGTTTACTGTCACGGACACATGATGGAGGAACAGATAAACGAGATGGTGAACGCTGACGCTGAAGAGCGGAAGAAAAAGTAGAGTGCACGATTATGTGCGTGGAAGGTGAACACGTCGTTTATTGTTGCGGTGCCCGTGTGCGAATTTCTGAAAAGGGTATAGAAGTTTTAACGGAACCGTTGGTTGAGTATTGTCCTCTGCATGAGGCGTTGTATGGAACTAAACAAATAGATGTGAAAGCTGTCCGCAAAAGTGTGGAGGTGAAAATAGCCGGTTTCGGTTTCTGCTGTGCGAATCGCTTGTTTGACGCTGAACCCGTTGTCGCGTATGGTGCCTCTGAAATGATGCGTTGTTGGCTTGAGAAGGGGCTTGTTGACTGTGCGGTTGTTGCGTGTGAAGGTGCTGGAACGGTAATCACGGCTAACGGTGAACTTGTGCAGGGAATCGGAGGTCGATTAACGGGGATAATCAAAACTTCACCTATAAGAGAAGTTATCACCCGTATCGAAGACAAAGGCGGAGTTGTCTTAAGCAGGACAGACGCTAGGATTGACCAAGCTGAAGGTGTGAAAAAAGCCTTTGACCTAGGGTTCAAACGCATAGCGGTCAGTGTTGCCGGTTTCCAATCACAAACAATCAGTGAAATCAGAAGCCTTGAAGCTGAAGCTGGCTTGGACGTTTTGGTCTTCTCTGTCTGTAACACATGCGTGCGCAACAAGGATGTGCAACACATAAAAAAAGCGGACATCGTCTGTGCAAGCGCTTCGAAAATTGTTCGAAAAGAAGTTGGAAGCAACGCTCTGATGCAGCTTGGCGTAACAATACCCGTTTACGCTCTAACACCTAAGGGAAAAAGACTGGTTCTGGCTTACATAAACGGGTTTAAGGACAAACTCGTCATCTTCAGAACAAGGAAACTGCCTTATCTAGCGGAAAAAAGAGGTCCGAGGCTTAGAACTTAAACAAGCTGAAAAACTGTAGGGAGGCTATCACACACGCCAAGTTGTTATTCAACTTTAAAAGCGTTAAGCAAGTTACAGACCAAAAGCTGATTAGAGAGAAAAATCACTCATCGGATGATTAATTTGAACAAAAAAATCACATTCAGCCTCTCAAGCTTTCAGTTCATGGCAATGGCTAGAAGAGGCTTATTCTACACTTTTTTAGCCCTCTATTTAAGAGTGGTTCTCGGACTCTCCGTAACCGGAACAACACTGCTTGCAAGCCTCAGCATGATAGCCAACAGCGTCTCACAGACATTCCTATGGGGCAGAATCTCAGACAAATATCAGGCGCGTGCAAGCCTAATAGTAATCGGAGAGACAATAGCAGCCTTCGGCTACGTTCTAGTATACCTTCTTCACATTTACTTATTGAACACTATAGGACCTGTTGCCGCAGGATACGGCATAATTGCTGGGCTTTCATTTCTCGAGTTCTTTTGGTCGATGAGTAATGTTGGATGGAGCGCGCTCATCTCGGACCTCACAACGTCGAAAGAGAGAGGCAAACTCATGAGCGTTATCTCCAGCGTTGGCGGTGTCGGACGAGTAGTTGGGATAACCGTTTCAGGCTTCTTATACGATTTCGGAGGTGAAGCTGGAGGATTCAAAAGTGGCATCTTATTTTTCTTCGCGTCTGGAATCATGCTTGCAAGCGCCCTTTTGATATGGATTACCATGCGCACCTCAGAGAAGACCCGTAGGAAGAGTGTAAGAATCGGTGAAAACGCTCCTAAACAAGGTTCTTTCCTACCGAAAAGTTACAGTTCCAAGATGTTCTACTGGTTTCTCATCTCCATTTTCATCGTCGGCTTAGGTTCTTTTTCAATTTTGCAGATCCTCGTGTTTTACGTTGAACTCGACTCACCTATCGGTGCCACTCCATCCGACATAGCGATGATCCGCAACTCAGCTTCGATAGCGACAATTGTAGCAAGCTTGTTAGCTGGACCCTTAGCTGATAAAATTGGTAGAAAAAACACTTTGGGTCTAGGATTCGCTTTAACCGTAATCACTCCTCTTCTCTACACACTTGCTCAAAACGTCACACAAATGATAGTTATCAACAGTCTAAGCGGAGTCTCCATGGCGTTCATAAACGTTGTTGGATACTTGGTGGCGGCAGACCTAATCCCCGCAGAGCATAGAGGAAAACTCTTCGGACAATACAACGCCATCACCTCAATATCCTTTGGGATAGCAGGTACATGCGTTGGAGGACCAATCGCTGACTATTTAATAGGCGTGGGACTGACGCAGGCAGCTGCCTATGTCAGCACCTTTGAGGCTGCCTCATTGATCAGCTTGATAGGCACTATTGTATACTTGTTAAAGGTTAAACCCAAACGGTTTAGCGCTTAAAACGCTAGGATTACAGAGAAAAACACTACGCTCTCGGTTGGGTGCGTGGCTGGGCAGAGTTTTTATTCCATGATGTAGATATTTGATTTGGTGGTTCAGTGGGAAAGAACCCTCCTCGCGGAGTGATTATTGTGGCAGTTTTGACTTTGCTGGGTGCAATGGGAGATTTCTACTTTTCTATCGTGTGGGTAGCGCTTAGTGCTTCGGGTCATCCCGGCACATATGTCGGTCCACCACCGATTTCCTGGTGGATTGTGCTTTGCAATTCTCTTCTGCTTTCGATAATTTCAGTTGTCGCTTCAATTGGAATGCTCAAAGGAGTAAGATACATCTGGCATTTATCGATTATACTCTGGGTGTTCTCAGCCATACACTATTGCTATGCAGCTTCACTCATTTTTCGCCGTGAGAATTTAATGATTATGGCTGGATCGGCCATTTTGGTGAACAGCGTCTTAATACTTTACTTTCAGTCAAGGCAAGTCAAGGATTACTTCTTAAAGCATCCAACCAGTTAACGCGTACCGGCCAAGCGAAAGTAATCAAGCACCCTTCTTCTGTCTCTTGAGGTAAGCTACAGTAAACATTCTTTCATCTGGCAGCCTAATGTTTTGAACACTGACAAGCTCCCATCCTTCACTACCTCACTACCTAGAGCGTTCAAGTCGTTTTGAACATTCTCTATGACGGGTTTTCTGTCGGCATGGAAATGGTCTGAACGAATCTGCGTCTTTATAGGGATTACCTTATACTCCCACTTAACCATTAAACTCGCCTTAACATACATTCATAAATTCAGATTTAAACGATTTTCTTCAGAGTTAACAGTCATGTATAATATTTCACGTGCAATATAATTTTACCACTGCAACAACGCTTGAAGAAGCTAAGAAAATAGTGGCTACAGGCTTCGAATACATGAGAGAAATGAAAGGCATACAAATATTCAGAAAGCCAAAAAGATACATCCATCCCCTAAAACGTTTACCACTTAAACGCAGGATTAGGCACCAAAAGGCTTAAGTGCTTCATGGTTGTTATTGTGGTTGTTTAAATATGTGTGTAAGGTGTTGAGTTAGTTGGCTGTTGAAGGATTTTCTGGAAATAAACAACCCGTAGACGTGAAAGTAGGCGAGTTAACCCTTGCCTCAAAAGCTGTAAACGTGAAAGCAAAAGTAGTATCCAAAAGTGAAGTGAGAAACATCGCCACCGGAAGAGATGGACAACCCCACAAGGTCTGCGACGCGCTGGTAGGAGATGAAACGGGAAGCATATACCTAACACTGTGGGACGACAACATAGAAAAAGTGAACGAGGGCGACACTATAAACGTGAAAAACGGATACGTAAACCTGTTCAGAGGAAACATGAGGTTAAACGTTGGAAGATACGGCACATTGGAAGTTGCGGAAGAAGCGTTAGAAGGAGAAGTTAACACGGAGAACAACCTTTCAAACAAGGTTTACGAGCAGAGACGCCCATTCAGAAGAAGCTTCGGGAGAAGAAGAACAGGATACAGAAGAAGATACTAAGCGAACAGCATTCCAGAAAAGGTTATTACAAAATAATTCTAACAAATTGTTAAACTTGCTATTCTCATTTTTTAGCAGACACTATAGTGCTTACAATAGACGCAATAATTCATTAATTTTAACCAAAAACAATCACAACTTTTAAAGCTTATACGCAAACACAACAACCTCATAAAATGTGTTAAAGGAGAATAAGCAACATGACAAGCTCAGAAGAAAGAAAGCCAACAGTGGAAGAGTTGTTGGCTAAGGCTAAAAAACCATCACAGCTGGCCCCGCCGCTGCACAGATTCTACGAAGGAAAGGTTCAAACAATGCCGAAATGCGCTGTTAAAAGCGCAGACGACTTTGCAGTATGGTACACACCTGGGGTGGCTGCTCCATGCAGAGAGATACAGGCAGACCCTGACAAATCCTTCGAGTTGACGAACCGTTGGAACTACGTGGCCGTCGTCTCAGATGGGACACGTGTCTTGGGCTTGGGAGACATAGGTCCGGAGGCAGCCATGCCCGTCATGGAAGGGAAAGCCTTGCTCTTTAAGTATCTAGGCGGAGTTGACGCTTTTCCCATATGCTTGAAAACGAAAGACCCCGAGGAAATAATCCACGCATGTGAGCTTTTAGAACCATCCTTCGGCGGAATAAACCTTGAGGACATATCGAAACCGAAATGTTTTCACGTTCTTGAAAGGACACGGGAGCGCTTGCAAATTCCGGTCTGGCATGACGACCAGCAGGGAACAGCGACCGTTATTCTAGCCGGCTTGATGAACGCCTTCAAAATCGTCGGCAAAAACCCGAAGGAAAGCCTAATAACCTTAGTGGGTGTTGGCGCAGCGAACACAAGAACAGCCTACGTGCTGATACGCTGGGGAATAAAACCTGGCAACATAATACTTGTCGACTCAAAAGGCATACTCCATCCGGGTAGAACAGACATAACAAAAGAGGAAAACCCCTGGAAGTACGACCTAGCTCAAAAGACAAACGCTGAAGGGAGAACTGGAAGCATAGCGGAAGCCTTCAAAGGCGTAGACGCTGTGATAGCAGCTTCAAAACCTGGACCCGGAACAATAAAGAAGGAATGGGTTGCAACAATGGCTGACGACGCGGTAATCTTCGCATGTGCGAATCCCATACCGGAGATATGGCCTTGGGAGGCGAAGGAGGCTGGAGCCCGTATAATAGCAACTGGAAGAAGCGATTTTCCAAATCAAGTGAACAACAGTTTAGGATTTCCAGGGATATTCCGAGGGGTTTTAGATGTTAGAGCCAAAACTGTGACAGACGACATGTGCATAGCCGCAGCTCAAGAACTCGCGAGGTTTGCGGAGGAACGTGGGATAAACGAGAATGACATCCTACCGAGGATGAGTGAATGGGAGGTTTACCCCAGAGAAGCCGTTGCTTGCGCGTTGAAATCCATAGAGCAGGGTGTCGCAAGGATAAAGCCTAGCAGACAAGAACTTTACGAGAGAGCCACCGCCATAATTAAAAACGCGCGGGAATCTTTGAAACTGTTGATGAAGGAAGGTTTGATAAGGGAACCGCCGTCAGAAGATGAACTGCTGAAGCGGTAAAATACATGAAAAATGCAAAATTTCCCTTTTTGCCTCAAAAGTTTCAGAAAATTATTTAAACTCTTCCATAGAAGATAAAGGGGTTAGGGAGAAATAAACATGCGTTCAGATTACGCTCTCTATATCGTGGCGGTAATATTCTTTCTAATAAGCATAACGGTTTTCTTCTACCAAGTGGAATACAGAGAATTATGGACTGTTACAACGGTTGTATTAGGGTTCCTCTTCCTAGGATTAGGATACACTTTAAGACCGAAAATCACAGCCACAACAACAGAAACGCCACAACCACCTACACCTGCACCTCCAACAACTGTTACTGAGACCCCGACGGTTACGGAAAGAGCTGAAGTAACCGTTGAGACGGCGCCAACCATTGAGCTTACACAAGTCAAGGGTATAGGACCGAAGCGTGCGGAACAGCTAAAATCTTTAGGCATAAACAGCATAAAGGACTTAGCGGAAGCTTCAGCGAAGAATTTGGCGACTAAGCTGGAAATCTCTCCGAAAATAACTAGAAGATGGATTGAAAACGCTAAGAAACTTGTTGAAAAATAGCCCTAAAACACTAACGCAGCACCGTTCGCTTTAAAACGTTAAAATTCTTACTATGTTTCTTCTTTCCAAGCGTCGTATAGCGTCTAAAAACTCGTTTTTCCTCTTCCCCTTCAGCTTGAAGTTTTGAAGCATCTCCTTGACGGAGATTTGAGGCTTGCCGAGTTTCCAGGTTCTTCCACGAAGATAGCTCACAATCAGCCTTTCAAGTCTTCCACATCTCCAAGTTGTGCTGCGAACAAGAACCACAAAACTTCTGCTGAACCGTCCTTCGCTCTTAGCTCTTCTCACAAACTTCTCCTCTGCAATAGATATTTTCAATTCCAACATTTATGTTTTTCAATGAAAACCAGAAAGTTAAAATGGAGACACTGAACATTGTTAACGGTTAATAGGTGAAAGATATGCTGAAGGGAGAAATTGGTGGAATATACTTTTCACGCATCCTTGAAGACGAAGACTTGGTTAAGGCCGTTAAGAAAAGAGTTGAGGAAGCAGGTGTAAAGGCCGGAATATTCATCCTCATCGGAAGTTTAAAGAGAGCCACACTTGGATACTACAAGGAAGGAAAGTACAGATTTACACAGATTGAGGGACCCTTAGAGATAGCCTCTTGCATGGGGAATATAGCTGTCGATAAGGAAGGAAACACGGTGATTCACCCACACATTGTTGTTGCAGACGAAAAAGGAGAGGCTTTCGGCGGACATCTCATGGAAAACTCTCCCGTGGGAGCGACAGCGGAGCTTGTGATAATCGAGGCGAGGGGTGTCCACTTGGAGAGAGCCTACGACGAGAAAACGAAGTTGAACCTGTGGAAGCTAGGTTAGAACTTTTTTGAAACGTATCCCATGGACGTAACCATAATAGTTCTTAAGCTTTTTGACTCTTCTGTATCCCTGCTTTCGGTAAAGATTTAAGGCTGCAACATTGTCCTCTCGAGCTTCAAGATAGCAGATTGCAACGTTTCTTTTCCTAAATATGTTCTCGACAGCTTTTAGAAGCTTCAACCCTATCCCCCTTCGCCGATGCTCGAGTGAAACGTCTATTGTGAGCACGTGTCCAACAACGGGTTTTTCATGAACGTATATTCTACCTATTATAAAGCCAACTATCTCGTCGTTTATTTTCGCTGTTAAACTCACGTTGTTATGGTCCGTCAGAAGATAGCTAATCTGCTCTTTTGTGAACGCCTCCTTAGTGAAACATTCTTTTTCTATCTCAAAAAGTCTGCTCAAATCGCTGAGTGAAGCCTCTTCTATCCTTAAAGACATTCCAGGTCAACTTTACAGTTCTAAGAGTTAAATATGAGTTTTAGGGCTGTTGTGGCTTATTCTATGGGAATTTCCTCTCCCTTTATCTTTCTAGGCCACTCGATTTCGAGAACACCCGGCTTGACGAATCTTGCTTTTATCTCCTCCTTCTTAACTTCGGGGTTTATCTTTAAACGCAGTATGTGAGAGTCTGATGTTCTGTGGTAGCTGATTCTGAAGGGCCTAGAAGGGCCTAAGTATAGACCCCAAGGTCCCAAATGGAAGCTGAAGAAGTCATCCCAAAACTCATCCGTCACGATTTATCACCTTGAAATAATCGTGAAAAAGAAATTTTTATTTTTTACGCGGAAAGACATGGAAACCCTTGTTTTGCATCCACTCTTTTATTAAGCTTAATTCTTTAGCGTAATTCATAAAAGCCGTCCGCAAGGCTTCACTCTCACTTATTCCAAGTTTTATGGCGATCTCGTCGAGAATTTCCTTCTGTTCCCTGCTTAAGGCAACTTTAACTATGCGTTTTCTAGGCATTCCACATCACTTTCGCAGTTTCACCCACGTGTGGAGCCTTAGATTAGCCCCTTTGTTGGTCTATGGGTTGTACAATTCGCTTTTTCAGTTTATTCTATATTAGTTTGGTGTTAGTTGTGTAAGGTTGGTGTGAAGTTGCCTTGGGAGGAAACCGAACAGTACATTCGCAGCGGCCATCGAAGCCCTGAAGAGTTTCAGCTGGGCAGTTTACGCACCGTTGTTTTGAGCGAGAGGGAGGGCATCAAGGCTGTTGTGGGTAAACCTAAAGGTAAGGATACAACAGAGGTTCAAACGTATCTTTTCGACAAGAGCAAGGGTTGGACCGTTGAGAAAGCTAAGGCTTGGTTTGACAAGCATAAGAAAGACAAAGCCGTGAGAGAACACGTTTCAGCCATAATGCCATTCAAGGTTTTGGAGAAAATAGTTGACAAACCGCTTAAAATCCGCGGTGTAGCCATGACAGCTGGCATGAGCCGTAACTTCAACATTTACACGCCTGAAGAACTGCAGGCTTTCACGAAAAAACTTGTTTCCGCACCAGTTTACGTTGAACACGTCGCTGTTCCGAACGCTGTTGGAAAGGTTACAAAAACCGAGTGGGATGGACAAAATCTTTGGTATGAAGCTGAAATCTACGACGACGAGGTTGCGGCTAAAATTCGTAAAGGCTTAATTCAACACGTCAGCGTAGGCGCAGACTACGAAGCCATAGACCTTTCAGACGGAAAGGTTCCCCACGGTTTACACAACGCCGAGTTAAGCCTCGTAGCCGTCCCAGGCATACCGGAAACAAACATCCAAGTCCTTGAAAAACTCCACGCTAAAGAACAGAATTTTGAACCAATAATAGCAGGAGAATACGTCTTAGGCTTTTACCAGGACGCAGCGGCGTTTATGCCCGAGCATTTCAGCACCGTCTGGCTTGACAAGGACAACGGTGTTCTCGCCATAATTGGAAAATTGAGGGATGAACCTGAAATCCAGCGGGTTCAAAGCATCTTCTTTTCAAAAGAAAAAATGTGGGATGAAAACAAGATTCGAGACTGGCTTCTTCTACACCCACATTACACGGCTCCAGCAGGTGTTTCTGTTCCGTTACAGACACCGCTGAAAGGGCTGGAAAAAATGAAAGAGAAAAAACAGCTTTCAGAGAGAATCTGGACAAGGGAATACATCGATGACCTACCGGACTCAGCCTTCGCCGTTATTCTCCCAGGCGGAGAAAAGGACGAGGAAGGTAAAACCGTTCCAAGAAAACTGCGGAAGTTTCCATACAAAAACGCTCAGGGCAAGATAGACCTACCCCATCTGAGAAACGCAAACGCGAGAGTCCCTCAAAGTGAAATTCCAGAAGAGTACAAACAGAAAGCCATGCGTGTTCTTGGAAGCGTGAAGAAACGTTTGGGCATAGGGATGCCTGCTGAAGAAGCGAAAATCGTTGAGCAAAACGAACAAGATTCTGGTGAAAACGAGGAAATAGCGTTGGAGGTTGCTGAGGAACCGACCATGGACGAGTTGATCGCAAGTATAGAAGAGGTTGTAGACAAAGTTAACGACGCCGTTAATGCTTTGACGACCAGAATTGAAAGGCTTGAGAAGTTGGTTGGTGGAAAGCTTGAGGGTAAAAACGTTGTTGAAGGTTTGCTGAAGAATTCGAAGTCCATGATTCCCGTTGAAGACGCTATAAAAATGATTCAGAACGTCCTTCCGAGTCCTATGGTTGAGAGAAGCTGGGGATTCGGTCCCCAGAGGCTCTGTCAAGAACTACGCGGAGTCGTTTTGAAGCTTCGCAAGAGAGTGAGGAAAGATGAACGAACAAGAAAAGCACCCATATGAACTAGCTAAGAAGAACGTTCTCCCAAACAGCCTCCTAACCAAGTGGCTTATCGACATAGAAGAACGCCTCCGCAGACTTGAATCCTTGTCACCTAACGTGACGTGGGAAGTAAGCCAGGACGAACTGGCTGAAACCGAAGACGAGAAAAGGGAGAGTGATGCTTGATGGCTGACAAGACAGGTAAGACGTGGATGGATATCGGAGAGACAGATGATCCGAACGCCGTAATTGAAACCTTTACAGTGCAGCGATAACGAAGGGAGATCCCGTTTACCTAAGCGATGATGACGCCGTCAGTTCGGCGACATCAGCCCAGAATTGCATAGGCATAGCGACAAAAACCGTTGCATCCGGAGAGAAATGTCCCGTTTTAATCCGAGGAAGAGTCAAGGTGAAAGCTGGTGGAGCCATAACCAGAGGGTCAGCTGTTTACGGTGCAGACTCAAACAAACGCGTCGTTGAACTTGAGGATCAAGCGGTGGATGAGAGCGGCACAGCCACGTACACTATTTATTACAATCGTAAGCTTGGAACAGCCTTGGAATCTTCAACCACCGCTGACGATTTGATCTTCATTTTCGTTGGGAAGTGATGGACATGAAACCTAAACTTTTTGAAAGCTTGATGCAGCAAGATGGCGAGTTCAGACGTTTAGTTGAAGGTTTAAAGCGCAAGGCTACCGTCCACCCGTTCTTCAAACGTTACACGGAAGTCGGCGTTAGAGAAGGCTTGTTCAGCGACATGATAGGTGCCATCGGAAAGATGTACGATACTCTGGTTGAATGTGCGTATCCGGAGCTTATAGGAAGAAACATAATCACAGTGCGCCCGACAACCGAATCCATGGAAAGGTTTCCTTTGGATGCTAAGGCTGTCGCCTACAAATACGCTGAAGGCTCCGTTGCAAGGTTAAGCGGAGCGAAAGTCAACACCGTTGACATATACACTGATCAGCTTGCAGAAGCTTCAGAGCAGTGGACCCGTGAGTTTCTGGAAGACGCCACATGGAACGTCATGCAGAACATGGTTGAGAAGGTTGGAAGGGCGTTAGGCGAGAGAGAAACAGAACAGATTCTTTCGCTTTACGCAAGTGTAAGTAACAGCGACCTGGCGGGTGGAGACGCTATAGATCAGGGTAATGCAGCCATGGACTGGAGCGCCGTGCTCAAACTTCACAACGCCGTTCGCGGTGAAAACTGGCGTCCAACGGTTCTTGTGGTTCATGAAACACAACTGCATCAGCTCTTAAGCGACGACAAATTCATCAAAGCAAGCTATTTGCCATCTTCACAGACGGACATTGAGCAAGGCGTCGTAACATCGGTTTTGGGAATGAAAGTGCAGGCAAGCACCTTGGTGGCAAACGGAACAGCCTACGCCGTAGACACACGAGTAGCTGCGGTCATGCTTCTGCGAAGAGACGTAACAGTTGAGGATTGGGAAGAACCGAAAACGGGAGAGTTCGGTGTCAGAGCGACAACAAGGTTTGGCTTAGGCATCCTAAGAAGCAACGCTGTTGCAAAGATGGTTAACATCAAAACAACCCTGTAAAATCACCCGAGCGGAGTTTAACCAATGACGCACAGAGTGTTCAAGGGCAAATGTCCGAGATGCGGAAAAATCTACTATTCAGACAGTGAAGATGCGATTGTACTCTGCGACTGTTGGCGTTACTGCCCAATATGCGGAGCCGAAATGCAACATTACAAGCCTGATTTGGCAGCGAACACCTACGGCTCGGACGGCAAACACGACTTAAACATCATTATGGTCTGTAACAATCATTCACCCCCCTTTTATAGTTCACAAAAACCCGTGGAGGTCAGGTTTGATGCGTAGGCTTGATGAAAGGTTACGTCTTGCAAAAACCGTGTTAAACGAGCTTAAAAAAACTCCGTTAGGCAGAACAGAGCTGGAGAAAAGAACTGTCAAGCGATGCGGAACCCACAGCACATTCGAGGGAATATTCCGCTATCTCGTTCAAAAGGGATACGTGAAAAAGAGTGGTGAACGCCACAGAGACCCTTACACAATCACAGATAAGGGTTTGAAACTTCTGGAGGGCTTATCTTGAACAGCCTTTTGAAACGTCTAGTTGAAGCGTTCACACGTAAAAGAAAAAGCGGGTACGCAGTGCCTGAATCTTCAACGGTGTATGAAACGCCAAGGATTCCTTTGGCTGATGTCATAAAACTTTATGAAAGAGACCCCACGTGTAAGGCGAGCGTGGATTTGCTTGCGGCATCAGCCGTGGGCATGGGTTTCTACACAACGGTTAACGAACGATACGAAAAAGCTAAAGAGGCAAAACAAATTGTTGACCAGTTCAACGAGAACGTTAACTTGGATTCTCTGTTCTGTGAAATGGCGAGAATACTTATCGCCTGTGGAAACGATTTCTGGCTCAAGATAATCCCTGAAAGAATTACAAACCTACATAGACTCCCAATAGACGCCGTGGAGAAGATCGAGCAGAGCTACGTGCAGGAAGACTTGAAAATTCCCTTCAGGATTAATGGTTATAAACTTCGCAACACTTACGGTGGGGAAATTCTCGACGCAGAATCCGTCATCCACTGGAAAATAAACTGCATAGGCACTTCAGGTTTTGGAACGGGAGTTTTACAGGTTCTGTTACACTCGCTGGTCTTCCAATCCGACAGAAGAGCATCCTTCGCTTGGATGAAAGCCAAAATCGAGAAGATAATGCCAAAAATCTTCGAGAAATACGCTGGTCCAGACGTCTTAGCCTTGCTTGAAAAGGCAGATGAAGAGACGATTCAGAAGTTTGAGAGAGCCATAAAAAATCGCTCCGAAGAAGGTGCTTGGCTCTTCTACAGCGGAAAAGGCGACATAAAACCATTGATGCTCGACCCTAAGGCACGGTTTGAATATTACATAAACCACATAGTGAACCAGTTCTACCTCGGATGTGAAACGCCTCTACCCAGACTTTTCAGTACTCCAGGCTTCACAGAAGCCTCGGCAAAGGCAGCCTTGGAACTTCAAAGCATGCTCATAAAACCCGTACAAAGATACATAAAGAGACAGGCGGAAAGGGAAATCTTCGACGTTGTTCTAGCCCAAGCCGGATTTAACCCTAAAAAAGCCAAGGTTCGATTGAATTGGGGTGCACCGAAAACACCCGAAGTCAACATAGCTGACATGCTTAAAGCAACAGAATTGGGGCTTATACGGCAAGAGGAGTTTCGGAAAAACGTGGCTAAATTCGGATGGGAAATCTGGGAAGAACCCGAAACTTCTCTGGAAGGTGTAAAACCGTGAAAATTTTCCGTGTTCTCCTTTCTCCTCTCCAAATGTTAAACGCACCATCCAGAGAGGCGGGAATCACTTCAAAGTCACATTTCAGCTTGAAAAAGTGTGACGGAGGTGAAAAATAAAATGAACATGTTGAACGTTGGCTTAGGCGTCTGCTCGGCGATGCTTTATGCTTTCCTAGGGTACGCATCGCAGGAGAAGCCCTTCAGTTGGAAGAAGTTTCTGCGAACAATAGCCATAGGCACCTTCACAGCCTTAGGCTTGGACTTGTCCGGCATGACCTTCGACGTTTACACGGCTCTGGTGGGTCCAACGGCGGTGACCGTCTGGTTACAGAAGCTCGTGGACTCTGTAAAACCGTAGTGAGAGGCTGAAAATGAGTGAGAACCAGATTCCGTGGAGCCAGTACGACCAAGCCTACAAGCACATACACGACAGAATAACAGACTTGCTGAACAGCAACCTCACGGCGGTCAAACCTAACAAGAAAATAAGCAGATACGCTTTCACTTGGAACACAGACGGCACCTTATCAGCATTAGAGGGCTACGATGGCGACGAGCTTCTTTTCACGTTAAACTTCACCTGGAACTCGGACGGCACCCTCCAGCAAATCTCACGTTCCTAAACTGTTTCGGCTAGCCCGAAACGGGGGAAACGAATCTTAAA
>PIYA01000044.1 GCA_003601785.1 Candidatus Bathyarchaeota archaeon | reverse complement strand
GCTGTTCACGGTTTGGTTGTTGAGTATCTTCCTTTGGATTACAAGGAGTTGAACATAGACGTTGACAGAGCGAAAGCGAAGATAGAGAAGCTTGCGAATGAGGGGAGACCGCCGAAACTTGTCATGTTCGGCGCAAGTGTCTTTCCGTTCCCACATCCGGTTAAAGAGTTAGCCGACACCCTTCATTCGGTGGGTGCAACCGTAGGTTACGATGCGGCTCACGTGGCTGGATTAATCGCTGGGAAACAGTTCCAAGACCCGCTTAGAGAAGGCGCAGATGTCGTTAGTTTAAGCACGCACAAAACGTTCTTCGGACCGCAACACGGTGGAGTGCTCTCATGGGAAAGACATGCGGATAAGATAAAGCGCGCCACTTTTCCGGGTATGGTGAGCAATCATCACTTACACGCTGTTGCAGGTGTAACCATAGCTTGTGCTGAACTGCTTGCGTTTGGAGAAGAATACGCTGGTCAGGTGGTGCGAAACGCAAGGGCTTTGGCTCAAGCCCTCTATGAGAGAGGTTTCAACGTTTTGGCTGAACACAAGGGGTTCACAAGGTCTCATGTGATTCTAATAGACATAACTAAATACGGTGACGGTGGCACAATAGAGGAGACATTGGAAAAAGCGAACATCATAATAAACAGAAACTTGTTGCCGTGGGACATAAAAGAGGGAAGACATTTCATGCATCCGGGTGGCATAAGACTTGGCGTCTCAGAGATTACAAGGCTTGGCATGAGGGAGTCTGAGATGACGGAGATAGCTGAGTTCATGAAGCGTGTGGTGATAGATAAGGAGCCTCCGGAAAAAGTAAAGGCTGACGTTGTTGAGTTTAGAAAGAACTATCAAAAGGTACATTACTGCTTCGAAAATGCAACAGAGGCATATAAGTACATAAGAATCCGATGATAGAGCTAAACGCGGGAAAATGCAAGAGAAACTGCAAATATGGACTATTGGACACAGCAACCGTTCGTTAGAAACCTTTCTAAACTTGTTAAATGAGCATGAAATTCAAGTTTTAGCGGATGTCCGTCGTTTTCCAACGTCTAAACTTGAACACTTCAAAAGAGAAGCGCTGGAAAAATGGCTTCCCAAACAAGGTATAGAATATGTTTGGTTAGGCGAGGAACTCGGCGGATACCGTAGAGGCGGATACAAGAAGCACATGAGAACCAAGCTTTTCAGAGAGGGAATAAAAAAGCTGTTGGAAATCGCAAGAACCAAGCGTACATGCATCATGTGCATGGAGGTAAACCCGAAATACTGTCATCGAAGGTTCATTTCTGCACATTTAGAACGGAAAGGTGTTAGAGTGATTCACATAATTAATAAGGGACAGCGGAATCTCGCAAATCTTAAACCAATAAAAAAGTAATATCATCTTAAATTCTAAAAGCGGTGGAAAAATGCATATACATGAATTCCAAGAAATGATGCGGCGCATATACTTTCACAGAGACTCTAAACGCGGTGTAACCGGAACATACAATTGGCTTGTGGATGAAGTGAAAGAGTTAGGTGAAGCGTTGACATTAAACGATAAAAAAGCTTTGGAGGATGAATTTGCAGATGTTATCGCTTGGTTATGTTCGCTCGCCAACATTACTGACGTGAACCTTGAAGAGGCAGCGTTAAACAAGTACGACAACAAATGTCCAAAATGCGGGAAATCACCTTGTCATTGTCCCTTCCGGTGACACGAAATCAGTATTTCAGCCTTTTTTGCCCCAAACCTGTGAGCAGCCACACGTGCGGTCTCTTGCCTTTCCTTTCAACTATCTTTTCAGTTTCCAGAAGCTTCAAGTGATGAATAACCACTCCATAGTGTAACCCTGTTCCTTTAGCTATTGTCTTCGCGTCTGCTCGAGACTTCTCTTCTAAGAAGGTTAGTATTTTGGTTCTAGCCTTTAAGCCAAGTCTGATGTTTCTGAAATCGGAGAGAAAAGCGTTGGGATGATAAGCTTCTTTTAGCATGTCTTATCAAGAACACTTTTGTGCTTTGGTGTAGAAAAGTTTTCAGTTTAAGCAAACTCTGTGAGGCTTACCTGTTTGGGTTTTTTACTCTCAAACAAAGTGTTAATCTCCTCTTTCATGAGCAAAATTCTCTGAGAATAATATTTTGGTAAATTGTATTTCTCAACCAAACGCTGCGCCGCTTCCAAGTATTTCTCGATACCCCCGCGGTAAACTGTTAGGGTTAGGGGTCCACCGCATGATGGACATTTGCCGCGGAGGGGGAGGCGACGGAAGTGTCTGTTGCAAGATTTACATCTGAAGGCTTGTGTTGAGAAAGCTCGGAGGTTTCCAGCTATGTCTTTTATGAAGTGAGTTGTTAAAACCTTTAAAGCCACCTCTTGAGCGTCCACAGCCTTGATTTTTTCAGCTAGTTCAAGCTGACTGTTCAGTTTTTCAATCATTGTCTTAAATCTTTTGTAAACACTTTCCGGATTACCTAAGTTGATGTCTGAAACAGGCGTGGTGTAACCGAAGCCTTCAAACTGCGCCTCGGTTCCAAGTCTATATTCCACGATGTCTATGAGAGAGCTAACATCTTTTGACTCCACCCCTTCCCATGTCTTCTCGTAAAACTCAGCTGAATAAGAGGCGGCGACATCGACATCGTGAGCTTGCCTCTGCACCTCTTTCGTGTTAACAACTGGAATTAGAAGCAGCGGAGCATCCATTATGCCACCTATCTGTGCTGGTAAGTACTCACGAGAGAAGTTTATTAGAGTGTCCAATGCAAGCATCAAAGCGTCTTCATCACCGTCACAGTCTCTTCTCTTGGCTGAATGCCAGACTGGATGAGCATAGCAAACGTTCAGACTTGTGAATCCTATTATCCTCCCCAGAATCCCCACGGAGGTGTGAGGAGCCAAACCCACAACGAGACGCCCCACAAGATCATCTGCCTTCGCAACATTATAGTAAGGTTGAAGCCCGTAAACTTTGACCAAGAGTTCATCAATGAAGTTTGCAACTCTTATGAAATAGTCAGCGCATTTCGTAGGAATAACAACGTCTTGAATTTTCAGTTCACATATCTGATCTGCGTTTGTTAACGGTTTTCCATTAACGTCATGCGTGTATCCGAGTTCCTTGAGTTTTTCAACGGTAACGTTGATCTCTGAAGGCTTAAAGTGTGGTTAACGGAGCGTTTGTGGCGTCGAAACGGATGGTTCCATCCTTATAGACTGACAGATCATATTTTGCACGGAGAATGCCTTTCTCAATAGGTTCGGGAATCTTCTTCTCATTGGTTAAACCTTTGACACCCTTCAAAACCTTAGGAACTGAAACGCCTAAGCGCTTACAGGCACTCTCAAGAAGTTCTCTGAAGTTAACAACTTGTTTTCCATAATTTTTAGCGGGTACCTTGCAGACCGGGCAGACATCCTCGTGTAAGGTTCTTCCACACCTCGGGCAAATCTTCTCAAAAACGGTTTCAGAACCACAAACCGGACACTTCACCCTGAAAGTGTATGTCTTACACACCGGACACTTACGCTTAACAATTTCTACAAAAACTGGTTCCCGCCTCCTCGCAGCCTCAACAATATCCCTTTGCGGTCCACCAGCCAAACCGACAGGAAAAAGCAAATGGACAAGCGGTCTCATTTCACGTCTCTTAGCTTTTTCAGGACGCCCCATCCTCGCACCGACAAAAGTTGGAGCCTTATCCCTAACTTTGATCCTTGAAAGATTTCTTATCGCGTTGAGAATGGAATGGGTGGAGTTAAAAGTTACAGTGGACTCCTCATATTGGTAGCCGAGAGAAAAAGCAAGCGCATATGCATCATCACCCTCAACAACTATTTTGTCTCCTAGAACCTTGTGCGGCAAGCATATCTCTTCCAAGATTTGTTTTACGAACGCTTCCTTTCTTCCGGTGATTCTACAGTTAGAGCTTTCGTCTTCAATGTCCACTTCAGAGTTGAGAAGCCACTCTCGCAGTTTTTTGACATCTTCAACTGAGTTGAGGTTTGACCAGAAGAATGTGAAAGCCGGATGTAAGGGTACGTCTAATTTTAAAGCTATTTTTACCGCTTCACCAGCGTTGGGTTTATTTAAAAACGGGTTCTCCAAAAAACTTTTCAACCTTTCAACAGGAAATTCAAGGATTTTAGCTGCTTCTTCAAGGTTGTTGTCAAGCTTTTCTGCAATAGCTTTTCTAAGGTCTTCAGCCCACCATTCTTCAGCGTATCCAGAAGGCTTTAGAGGTTTACTGCTGTAGAGAAAATCTCCGAAGCTGATAAGCATGTCACCCAAGAACAGTATCTTCTCAATTTTATTTTTCACAGCATCGAAATTCTTAACCGAAACCCGAACAACCGAACCGTCTTTCAACCGGACAACGGGAGGCTCTATGGAGTCAACTGGAACGGCAACCCCGCCCTTCCCTGGAAGCTCCAAACGTAACTGCGTGCCAGCGGCTATGAAGCCTTGAAGAACAAGCATGGTAGCTGGATGAATACCAACAGCAGCTAAACCCGTGTTTCTAGCACGTCCATATCTAAGCCTGAAGCCACCGTGACTGGATGGAAACGAGAAAATGGGACGCCCCGCAATAACGTCGTCCATAAACCCAGCGGATTTTTTCTTCTCATTCGCCTTACGAATCTCTTTAAGCCAATCCCACCCCTGAATCCCAAGTTTTTCAACTATGGCCAAAACTTTGGAGGAACGCCCGACAACTCCGTCATTTACGACACGGAGAGCACCGCCCCTAACACGGTTTGTTTCTACACGTGGAAGATTTCTGAAGGAGGAGACCTCTACGGGGTCTGATTCTGTGCCTGTCACTTCCACGGGAAGCCATTGGAGAGCCTTTCGCAGCTCCTCGTCTGAAACGTGATATTGGAAGCGGCTCACGGAGCGTTCATAAATCCGTATCTCTTCAATGAAACGAGAGATTTCCTCTTCGGTGGGCTTGTAACGGTCAAGCCCGAGCAAACGGCGAACGAAGTCCCCGATAACTAGGGTTAAGGCTTGGTCTGTCCCACCGGCGGAGCGTATAGGTCCTGCAAAATATATGGCAAGGTAACGTGTTCTATCCTTGTTTGTCTTTATCTTTACCTTCGCCACACCTTGTAGGGGCGCTGCTGTGAGCCCTTCCGTGAGAATTGCCAGAGCTGTTCTTACGGCTTGTTCGGCGGCTGCCTCCTGTTCTAAATGTCCAAACTTTCCATAGATTATTTGTTCAGCGATTTTGAAGGCTAACTCTTCCCTCGGAAGCTTACTACTTAACTCTCTTATACTTTCAGCGACGCCTTTAGGTCCCACAAGCCCTTCTACAAGGCCAGCTAAATCTTTTGCAAGTTTACATTCGGGCTTTAAGGCTGGGTCTAATCCTTTCTCTCTCGCCCTCTCACTTATGGCATACAACTGTTGAAGCTTTCTTTCTAGATTTTCCACGTATTTGCGATAGGTCTCACTCATCTCACAGTTCAAGTTGTGCCTCCCGAACTCTTGTAGGCTTCTTGATTATTTTGGTTTTCTAACATAGAAAAATCAAAAGAGACTATGCTGAACGAATGCTACTCCTTGTGAATTCTACACAAAAATATTACATCCCACTTCTCCTTTGAACTACCAGTTGCCCTTTGATAAGCTTCACTTGCAATCTTACTTCTCTTTTCAACACAGCCTCTACAGCGGGCATGCCGCAAATCTGAAGGCCCATCACATACGCCGCAGTTAAGTATTAGAACTTCACCTAGACCCCTCATCGTGGTCCATGCATACTCGTTTTCATCATATTTAGGCTCGAAATCCGGCCAGATGTCGTAGGCTTTCTCGTTTTCCAAAGCCTTCTTCAGGGCTTTGAAGTAGTTTTCAAAAGCCGTCAAAGTTTAGATGCTTCCCGCAGATTTTATACCTTTGATAATGTCAGCGACTTTACGTTTGGCACCGGAATTTTCTACAACATTTCCAGTGACTATTATATCTGCCCCCGCAGAAGCTGCTGCCAAAGCTTGCCTTCTAGTCTTTATACCACCGCCAACAATCAACGGAACGTCTATGTAACGTTTAACAGCCTTAATCATCTGAGATGGAACGGGTTTTTTAGCACCCGAACCAGCCTCCAAATATATGAAGCGCATACCCAGATACTGTCCTGCCAACGCGTGAGCCGCTGCAAGCTCTGGTTTGTCGTATGGAATCGGAACGGCTTTACCAACAATACCAGCGGTGCCACCGTCACCGATGATGATGTAGCCTAGAGGAAGCGGTTCCAAACCATACTTTTTGATTAATGGAGCCCCTAAAATTTGTGCACCTATCAGAAAGTACGGGTCCATAGAGTTGAGAAGCGACATAAACCATATGGCATCTGCGTAACGACTTATGCCCGTTACGTTGTTTGGGAAAAGAATAACTGGAAATTTAACCGTCCGCTTAACAGCTTTAACAACGTTGTCAAGATGTAATGTGGAGACAAACGTTGAACCACCTATCATAATGGCTGATGTACCACTTGCCTTTGCCTTCTTGGCAATCCTCGAAGCTTGCGGCGGAGTTACTTTTTCAGGGTCTATGAGAGTTATGTGGATGGAGCCCTCGGACTCTATTTTCTCAAGCAGATATTTCTCAACATTTTTAGCCATAGGGATTTAACCAACCTATTACGCCTTAGAAACGGGGGCCCTTTTTAAACTTCCGTAAATCTTATCCGTAAACATACAGTAAACATCCACTTCTTTCTGGGCTGGTTTGACTGGAAACTCCTCCTTTAATCCACAATTTCCACAACTCACCACAGCCCTTCCCTCATCGCGAAATATTTCCACACGAACAGACTGCTGCCCACATCTGGGACAAGAGAAGAATCTAGGCAAACGCTTCCTCGGAATTCGAACAACCTTTCTTCTTCTTCGCCCCATTATCAAATCCTTCTTGCCTTAAAGTTCATACCTTCCAGCTATTTATGTTTGTCCTTAAAAACATTAGCCCAAAAATCGATACACCCAAAACTCTATACATACCCGCGAAAAACGTAGGGGGGTCTATCAATTTTAAAAGATTTCCAAGCGAAAAATCAAGGCAACAAAAGAGTGCTGTTTTAAATATTTCACCACATCATAATCAATAGGGCGTTCAACTTGCGCTTAACACAATCCCTCTTAAACCTAGACTGGCGGGAAGTGGAAACAAGAGTAAAGCGTTTTATCAAAAAATACGTGGAAAAAGCGGGAGCAAAAGGCATAGTTGTAGGCTTATCAGGCGGAATTGACAGCTGCACCACAGCGGCACTTTCAGCTCTAGCCATAGGAGGCGACAAGGTTTTGGGACTTACGCTCCCAGAACAGGAGACATACAACATGAGAGATATGGAACATGTAAAACTCATCTCAGAAAAGTTCGGCTTCAAAACAGAAACAATCGACATAACACCCGCTTTAGAAGAAATTTACAATTCAATACCAATATTTGACCCCGCAGACAAGCTGTGCAAAGGCAACATAAAGGCCAGATTGAGAATAATTTACATATACTATTACGCCAACAAACTCAACATGCTCGTCTGTGGAAGTTCAGACAAATCGGAAACAATGATGGGATACTTCACAAAGTGGGGGGACATAGCGGCAGACATATCACCGATAATGGACCTGTTTAAGACACAAGTGCGAAAACTCGCGGATTACATAGGCATCCCGAAAGAAATAGTGACGAAACCCGCTTCACCCATGTTATGGCCTGGACAACTCGCAGAGGAAGAGCTAGGTATAAAATACGAAACCTTAGACCTCATCCTCTACGGTTTGGAACACTTCATGAAAACAGAAGAAATAGCAGAACAACTAGGCTTAAAGAAGGAACTGGTGGATAGAATAAAAAACAGATGGCTTTACACAGAACACAAGAGACAAGGATTATTAACGTTAAAAGTGGGATATCGAACAGTAGGAAAAGATTTCAGACTCTTCCGCGACCCTTGTTAACAAGTCAAAAGAAGAGGAGAAAAATGAAAGAAAAAATCAACATAGCCCTCGCCCAGATAAGCTGCAAAAGAGGAGACAAAGAAGCAAACCTAAAGAAAATTGAAGCCAAAGTAGTGAAAGCGAGAGAACAGGGAGCAGAACTCGTTGTCTTCCCAGAACTCTCACTGACAGGCTATGTTTTAAGAGACCAACTCTACGAAGTAGCAGAAAACATACCAGGCCCATCGGTAAACACCTTAGAAAAACTGGCAAAACAAAACAAAGTTTACATCATCGTCGGAATGCCAGAACTAAGTGAAAAAACCAAAGCAACCATTTACAACACCGCAGTTCTAATAGGACCAAAAGGCTACATCGGAAAATACCGCAAAATGTACCTTCCAACTCACAGCGTCTTCGAAGAGAAAAGATACTTCAGACCAGGCTATCAAGCAGCAGCCTTCGACACAGAAATCGGAAAGCTGGGAATAATCATATGCTACGACGTGTTTTTCCCAGAGGTAAGCAGACTGACACGCTTAAAAGGAGCCCAACTGATAGTGTGCATCTCAGCCTCACCAGGAGCCCGCCGAGCCTTCTTTGAAACATTAACAGCCGCTCGCGCGATAGAAAACACGGTGTTTCTAGCCTACGTTAACCTTGTAGGCATAGAAGACGGCTTACAGTTCTGGGGAGGAAGCAGACTCATCGGACCCAACGGAAAAGTTCTTGTTAAAGCAAAATATGACGAAGAAGACCTTGTGATAGGAGAAGTTGACTATTCCACCATAAAACCCATAGAAGCCTTCGTCCCAACACTGAAAGACTTACGCCCAGAACTCTTCGACAAACTAAAAGAACACGCAGAAAAACTATAAACAGATCACAATCAAATCACGCCCAACAATAAATTCCGCCAACACAGCAGCCGCATCACAAAAAAGAATGGCTCCTGTAGGTTATTCGGGTGATTTAAAATAATCACACGTGACTCATCCGTGATAAGTGACATCACACCACTCGCAGTAGGTTTAAAACCGTCTTCTCCAGTAATGAAACATTGAAACTCCACTGCCAACAAAACGGTGACTCTAATCACTATACACTTTTCCGCTAAAGCTTCCTTGAATTCAGGAAAAATCCGTTTATGGGAGGACGGTGAAATCAGGTTCGCCTAAGCTTAAATTGATAACATTAGAATTCTTGGGCTAAAGAAAAAATCGGCGTATTCCAGACGGCTTTAGCTTTTTTAGGTGTTCTGCTTGCTCTAAACCGTAAGTTCCCCTCACTTCACAATTTTCGTAAGCCTTTCAGCATAAAACTTTGCGTTGAAAAAGAACCGTCAACACGTAAATTCGATAGTTTTAAAAGCTTGCTTGTATACAAAACTGTATTCATTAAAGCATACGGATGAGGGAAAGCTTTTGAAGCTTAAAGAAAACGTTCAAACATGGCTGACGCGTTCGCTAAACGACCCGATTGCAAAAATACTTGCTAAAAATAGCCATTTAACAAAAATACAACTTGAAACGCTGCTTATCGATATTTTATCCGAAAATATCGCTGGAAAACAGTTAAAATACGACGAAAAAGCCAGATTAAGACTAACAAAGGCAAAAATAAGCCGCGGAGCCTTCAACAGAACGTTAAAACAAGCAAAGGAAAACGTTGCAAAGTCAATTTACACAGTACTACTTCTAGGGTACCTAGGAATCTTCGAAAGCACAACACTAGACCCATACAACACTAGACCCATATCTCGAAATAGCAAACAAACTACAAGCGTACATCGAGGCGTACAAGAAAATACCAAAAAGAGAAAAAGAACTAAACGAACACCTAAAAATGATAAAAATAATAAGAGAAGAGCTTGAAACAAGCCTAAAACAGCTAGCTAATCCATAGTAAAAAAAGCGTGATGTCACATATCACATAGATGAAAAACTTGCATATTATTAAAAGCAGGAAAAAGGCTTTTGAAAATGACTAGAAGGCGAAACAGCCTCAAAGAGAGCGTTTCCTTCAATGGCAAAAGAACATGGAGAAGAA
>PIYA01000004.1 GCA_003601785.1 Candidatus Bathyarchaeota archaeon | reverse complement strand
ATGGTGTCAGCGTCAACAAGGCTGCATTATTTGAAAGCTGGAGAAAACCCGTGGTTGGAGTCTCTTGTGAAGGAGTTAGCTGAGAAAAGCGAGATTCCAACGCCGAAACTGGCTATTGTTCCAGACAAGACACCTAACGCTTTTGTTTTCGGAAGAACAGCTAAAAGTGCCACGTTAGCGGTACATGAAGGTTTGCTGGCTAAGTTAAACAAGGATGAGGTTAAAGGTGTTATCGGACATGAATTAGGACATATAAAACATAAGGATTACATGGTCATGACCATGCTTTCAGCTCTTCCACTGCTCGCCTATCTGATTGCCCGTGGAACATGGGAAGTGGCAAGATTAAGCGGTTCATCATCAAAGGAGAAAGAAGAGGGCTCGGTTAAGGGTGCACTTTTTATAATTGCAATAATAGCTTACGTTGTTTACATCGTTTCATTGCTGTGTGTGCTACGCTTAAGCAGGTTGCGTGAACATTACGCCGATGCATACTCAGCTTATGTCACAGGTTCACCGAGGTCTCTGGAGAGCGCGTTAGCAAAGATAAGTTATGGATTATCACTTTCACCCAAACCCAAACTTGGAACAAGAACCTTCTACATAGGCGACCCTGTGCTGGCTAAACAAGAGATTCAGTCAATTGTCGCAAAGAAGGATGAGTACGACTTGGACAAGGACGGTGTTCTCGATGAGAGGGAGTTGGAGCTTGCTATGGAGAAAGAGGCGAAATCAACGTGGTCGAAGATGAACACGTGGTTCGCCACGCATCCGCCGACCTTCAAGAGAATTTTGTTGCTGCGGGAAATAGAGAGGGAAATGGAGAGTGGAAGGTTCACAACCGACCGTGTTTATGCTCATGTATGATGAAAGCTAAGAGATTTCTTGACGCGTCTGATAAAAGCTTTGGTCTCATCGTTTTTAAAATCGAGCTGGAAAGTTCCATCCATCCAGTTTTTGGCTATTTCCAAGAGAAGGCTGTCTATCTCTCGGGTGGCGTAAACCAAGAAACATTTGACCTTGCTGTTCCATTTTTTGAGAATTGCAAAGGAGGCTAGGGCTGTTTTTAACCGTGCAGCGTCAAGCTCCACTTTGGCGTCAACAACCACAACTGGTTCAACAGAACCGTTTACTTTTCTGCCTATGGAAACATCGAACTCCATGGAATAATAAGTTCCGTTTTCTCCCCAAACACGACACTTCTCTCCCCAAAACAATTGCAAAGGCTTTTTAACGTGAACCTTCGCCCGTAACAAACGGTAAACATATTCCTCAAACGCGTATGCACGGAACTTTCCGAAGAACTGTGCGACACCGATTTCAGCCTTATTCTTCTTTATGGTTTCTATAAAGGCTGAGAAATCTTTTAGGCTAAGACTTTCCGTCCACTTAGCATACTGTTTTTCAAGCTTCTTTCCAAGTCTTCGCTTTTCTAAAAGTTCACTTGAACACAGTTCATTTATGTAATCAACAGCTTTTTTCTTTCTTGTCAAACGGAACTGCCTCTCCCAACTGTTTTTACACAAAGCAAATTTATTACTTTCATTAAAGAAATGACACGGGTTTAAAATTGAAGGTTAAACTTCTTCGTTACACGGAAGACGCCGAACTTTTATGCGGAACCGCAGCGTTAACCTCAACAAAAAGGGGGAGTCCTTCACAATTTTTTGAAGAGATGGATTCGGAAAAGGCCAAGCGAATAATTAGACGAGTTACGGGCTATGGGCATACCTCGGTGATTGAACATGCATGCTTCACATTCAGTATTGAAGGTGTATCGCGAGCTATGACTCATCAGCTCATCAGACATCGGATAGCATCCTACACTCAACAGAGCCAACGCTACGTTACCTACAACACCTTAGAAAACTATGTCACGCCGCCAAGCATAAGGGACAATAAGGAGGCGAAGAAGCTGTTTGACGAGACTCTAGCGAAGATTTCTGAAGTCTACCAAAAACTCTTGAGGATGAACATTCCAAAAGAGGACGCACGTTTCATCCTTCCAAACGCCGCTAAAACAAATATAATCGTAACAATGAACGCTAGGGAACTTCGTCACTTTTTCAATTTACGCTGTTGCATGCGGGCTCAATGGGAGATAAGGGAAGTTGCAATAGAGATGCTTAGACAAGTGAAGAAGGTTGCTCCCGCCCTTTTTGAAAACGCTGGGCCTTCATGTGTAGAGTTAGGCTACTGTCCAGAGGGGAAGATGAAACCGCCAGAGTGCAATATTGAAGAAATCAAAAAACGATTCCGAAACCTCTAGCTTGTCATGCGATGTAAATGCCAAGATACAAGTTTTTAGCCATACCTACAAAGTATTGGAGGCCGGGGGAGAACTACTTAGAAGAGATAATAAAAAGAGTTGGTGAAAGATTATCTGACGGCGATTTTGTGGTAATCTCTGAGAAGGCTGTTTCAACAGCGTTGGGTAATCTCGTCGACGAAAACTCGTTAAAACCTAGCTTGAGCGCAAGGTTAATTGCGAAATATTGGATGCGAATAATCTGGGGCTATCTTCTAGGTTTTCTATGCCATTTTGGAGAGGAACTGCTTCGGCACATGCGTGAATACCCTTTGAAAATGGGAAGTAGGCATAAACAGGTTGCCTTGCAATATGCTGGTTTGTTGCAGTCTTTGAACTTCGGCTCTGAAGGCGGTATCGATGGAAGTAATTTGCCTTACGCATACGTTTGTTTGCCGTTGAAAAATGCTTGTGAAATAGCGAGGAAGATACGCGAAGAAATACTGTTAAAACTTGGAAAGAACGTTTCTGTGATGATTGTTGACACTGACAGAACTTTTTCCTTTCGAAACTTCCATTTCACACCGCGCCCAAATTCTATAAGGGGCATCTATTCTTTTGGGGGTTTCATTGCTTACGTTGTTGGAAGATTGTTTAAACTCAAGGCGAGAGCAACTCCTATAGCGGTGGTTGGAGAAAGAATAAGCGTTGAGGAATCTTTGGAGATTGCTAACCTTGCAAATCGCGCGAGAGGCTCGGGGGCTGGGAGGAACGTGTGGGAAATGGCTAAAAAGTTTGGAGTTGGGTTAACAGATGTTACTTGGGAGATGCTTGAGACAGTAAAGCATAAACCCATAGTTGTGGTTAGAAGCAAAAGGTGAAAAAATGGAATCATCCCTTGAGCAGATGCATGCGTTTTTTGCGCCTCGTTCGGTTGCGGTTGTCGGGGCTTCGAGGAAAATTCACAAGGCTGGACACGTAATATTCAAAAACTTTGTTGAAAACAAGATGAGAGGAGTATTCAAAGGAGAGATATACCCCGTTAACCCTCACGAAGAATACATTCTTAACTGTCGCTGCTACCCGTCTCTAACCAGAATTCCTGGAGAACTTGACCTAGCTGTGATAGTTGTTCCAGCGAAGTATGTTCCAAAAGTTATGGAAGAAGCTGCAGCAAAAAAAGTTAAGACCGTTGTTATAATAAGCTCCGGCTTCGGCGAAGTTGGAAATCATGAGCTTGAGAACCAAGTTGTAGCCATAGCGAAGAAAGCTGGAATAAGGGTTTTGGGACCGAACTGCCTAGGGGTTTACGACTCTAAAACCGGTGTGGACATGCTGTTTCTGCCGGAAACGAAGGTCTTAACAACGGGAGACGAGGTTGTAGCAACTCCACGTCCAATGCCAGGAAACATAGCCATAGTCACTCAGAGCGGAGCCTTCGGCGTTGCTTCCCTTGACTATCTGGCGGGAAAACAAATGGGGGTGAGCAAGTTCGTAAGCTTCGGAAACAAATGCGATGTAAACGAGGCTGAAATGTTGAATTATCTGCTTTACGATGAAGATACCAGAGTTATACTGTTGTATGTTGAAGACGTAAAGGATGGAAGAAAATTCTTTGAGACAGCCAAAGAAGTTACGAAGAAAAAACCGGTGATTGCTTTGAAAAGCGGAAGAACAAAAGCTGGAGCAAGAGCTGCAGCATCTCACACGGGAGCCATGGCTGGTTCAGATCAAATATACGACGCCGTCTTTACACAAACCGGAGTTTTGAGAGCGAAGGACATGGAAGAGTTCTTCGACACTGGAAAGGCGTTGGCAATGCAGCCGCCCGCTCGCGGGAAAAATATAGCGATATTGACGGATGCTGGTGGTCCAGGCATAATGGCTACCGATGAGTGTGAGTTGAGGGGTTTGGTTGTTAAACGCTTTTCAGACGAGACTATTCATAGGTTTGAAAAATTGAAAATGGAGGGGAAGCTTCCGAAGTTTGCCACGAATCTTAACCCTGTAGATGTAACAGGTTCAGCAACATCTGAAATGTTTGAAGTTACTGCTGAAATCCTCTTTCAAGACTTTGAAATCAACGGTGTAATAGTGCTTGGTCTGCATCACACCCCAGCCTTACAGGAAGACTTCGTCGACAGAGTTGCTAAGATTGCAAATAGGTATGATAAGCCTGTTGTTGCGTGTGACATTGGTGAGACGGAGATGGCATTGCAGACACGTTGGAGATTTGATAAACTAGGGATTCCAGCTTATTCATCGCCTGAAGACGCTGCTAGGGCGATGAACGCTCTTGTGCGATACGGTTTGTATCTGAAAAAGAACGGGTGCTTAGAAGGTTACATAGAAAACTTTTTGAAATACAAGAGGAAGACTGCTACTTCTTAAGTAAGACTTTGATCTCAATTATGCTTCCATCTTTAAGCTTAAGATGTTCTCTTAATTTTGTGGGCGCAACAACTTCCAACGTGTTTTCTGGGTAATCTTGCACTTCTGGAATCACAACCGCACATTCTAAACCCATTAAATAAGCCTTGAAGCATACTCCTCGATGAAAGCCTTCAGCGGGTGTAATTTCAATTCCTTGAGCGTTTTTTAATAGATTTTTGAGGATTACGCTTCTTTCAGTTAATCGTATGTTTAGCGTTCCGAGATAAGGAGTGAAACCTAGTTTTTCCTTTATCTGTTTTCTCACCCATGGAAGTTTTATGAATTCTGTGCCTTCACCTTTTCCAGAAAAAACTTCTCCTTCAAGAAGTAGCGTCTTCAATTATAGAAGTCACCTGACGCCAGCAAACCTATTGCTGTTCTTTTAGCCAGTTTGCAACTTTTCTGAACATCGGGTTTGATGACATATCTATAACTGGAACCATTATCTTCTCTTTAGTTTCTATTATCCTCTGATATTTGGGCAGAAGCGCGTAACCTACAAAAGTCCAGTAAACTCTTTTGTTTTCAATTAGCTCTTTTGTTGAAATTTCGGTTGTTGCAGTTAATGGAAAATATAAGAACGCCACGCCTTCAGCCCAGTATAAACCCGCTGTCTTGCCACCAGCTATTATCGATGCAAACCTCGCTAAGTCGTCTGCTGTTGAAAAGAGGTTGCGTTCCATTATGACGATTTCCCTGAACGGTTCATATCTTATGTGGACTTCGTCTTCACTCATTGAGTTTCACCACTTCTAATGTTTCTGGCTTATGTTCCCTTTTAATTTTGTCCAAAAATTGGAAAAGGTTTTTAGAGAAGACAGCCTTAAAGCGTTGACCGTGAGAGTGAAAGGAGAATTTGTAATTTGCCAGAGATTCGTGTAGGAATTGTGGGTGTTGGAAACTGTGCGTCAGCCCTTGTTCAAGGAGTGGAATATTACAAAGATGTAAAAGAAGACGCGAATGTTCCTGGACTTATGCACGTGAACTTCGGTGGGTATCACATAAGGGATATAAAATTTGTGGCTGCTTTTGACGTTAATAAGAACAAGATTGGGAAGGATTTGGCTGAAGCCATATTCGCTGAACCGAACTGTTGCGCCAAATTTGCAGATGTGCCCCCTACAGGTGTTAAGGTTTCTCCGAGTCCCCTTCTTGACGGAGTGGCTGAACACATGAAACAACCGTTTAACGTTTACGCTTCTGAGAATCCTCAGTTATCGGATATTGTGGAAGTTTTAAGAGAAACAGAAACGGAGGTTCTTCTTAATTACTTACCCGTTGGAAGTCGTAACGCAACACGTTTTTACGCCAAAGCTGCGTTAGAAGCTGGCTGTGCTTTTGTGAACTGCATGCCTGAATTCATAGCGTCAGACAAGGAATGGAGCGGAAAATTTGAGGACAAAGGATTGCCGGTGGCTGGAGATGACGTGAAGAGTCAGTTAGGAGCAACTATTTTGCATCGAAACCTTGTTAGGCTTTGCGTTGACAGAGGGGTGATTGTGGATGAGACATATCAGTTGAACTTGGGTGGAAACACCGATTTCCTAAACATGACGGTTGAGGATAGACTTAAAACAAAGAGAATAAGCAAAACAGAAGCTGTAACAAGCCTTGTTCCGTACGATTTACCAACTAGAATTGGCCCTTCCGACTATGTGCCGTTCTTGGGGGATAGGAAAATTTGTTACATCATGCTTAAGGGAAGAAAATTCGGCAACCAACCTGTAAGAATCGCGGTGAAGCTTGAGGTTGAGGATTCACCGAACAGTGGAGGCGTAATAATCGATGTCATAAGGGCTGTGAAGCTTGCTTTAGACCGTAAAATTGCCGGTCCATTGATAAGCGTGTCATCTTACGCTTTTAAGCATCCGCCGATTCAAGTTCCAGACTCCGTGGCAAAGCAGTGGGTTGAAGATTACATAAGTGGAAAGCGAGAACGTTAACTTACAATTGTTAATCGTTCCGCCGCATACTAAGGTAGTTATCATTGCAAAAACGCTTCTAGTAACGGTTAATTTTTAAAGGCTGAATGTGAAAAGAATAACCACTATTTGAGAGGTGAAGCGTGTATGGTGAAAGTAGACGGTTACGATGTGCCAGAAGGCCTGTACTATACGAAGGATTTTGAGTGGCTGAAAATTGAGGGCGACAAGGTTCGCATGGGTATAACGGACTATGCTCAGAAACAACTCCGCGAAATTGTTTATGTTGAGTTGCCAAGTTCAGGAGCAACCGTTAAACAGAATGAACCCTACGGCACTGTGGAATCGGTGAAATCCGTTTCGGATTTGGTTGCCGCTGTAAGCGGAACAATCGAAGAAGTTAACGCGGAAGTGCAGGAGAAACCAGAAATCTTGAATCAAGACCCCTATGGAAAAGGTTGGCTTCTGGTGGTGAAGCCTTCGAATCTTCAGGCAGAACTGGCGAACTTGATGGACTTCAACCAAGCCGTTGAGTGGCATAAAAGTCTGGTAAAGAAAGGATAGGCGATGTCGAGACGTATAGTGATAATCGGCGCCCACGCCGCGGGGGTTGACGCGGCTTCAGCTGCTAGGAAAACGGATAGAACGGCTGAGATAACGCTTATAACTAAGCAGAGGCGCGCTGGCTATTCACCTTGCGGGCTGCCCTTCGTCTTAGGCGGGCACATACCAAGCTTTGACAACCTCGTGGTTTTTCCCCTATCTTATTTTCAGATGATGAAGCTTAATCTTCTATTGGAAACAACGGCAACGAATATAGATGTAAAAAGCAAAACCGTGGAGATTCAAGATAAAAATGGAAAGCAGGAGACTCTACAATATGACAGTCTGATTCTCGCTACTGGCGCGTCTCCATTCATACCGCCGATCAAAGGCCGAGAAAAACCAGGGATTTATGTGCTCAGGACGATAGAAGACGGTGAACGTATAGACCAAGCTGTAAGAAACGGAGCTAAGTCAGCCATCGTTATGGGTGCTGGTCTAATAGGGATAGAGACGGCTGTGGCTCTTCGGGAGAGAGGTTTAGAAGTAACGGTTGTCGAGCTGTTGCCGCAGATTCTTCCAGCTATGCTTGACGCTGATATGGCTGGAGAAGTGCAGAGGATGCTTGAGGAGAAAGGCATACGCATAATGGTTGGCAAGGGGGTTGAAGAGTTTCTGGGCGCAGAAAAAGTCACGGGAATAGTTGCCGGTGGGGAACAGTTAAACGCTGATTTGATCATCGCCGCGTTTGGAGTTAGAGCAAACACGGAGCTGGCTAGGAAAGCGGGGATCACCCTAGGAGAAACCAGAGGGATAAAAACTAACATGCGCATGGAAACAAACGTTAAAGACGTTTACGCAGCTGGAGACTGTGTTGAATGCGTTAACTTGATCACGCGGCGACCAACTCTATGTCAGCTGGGAACGACTGCTGTTAGACAAGCCAAGGTGGCTGGAACAAACGCGGCTGGTGGATACGCTGTCTTTCCAGGGGTGTTAGGTTCTGCGGTTACGAAACTTTTTGACACAGAGATAGGTGTCACTGGACTAACGGAGTTCTTTGCGAAAAAGGCTGGACTTGAAACGGTGACTGGAACGATTACGTCTAAGACGAGACCTGAATATTACCCAGGTGGTAAAGGCATCAGAATAAAACTTGTCGTAGAGAAAGAGTCTGAGCGAATAGTTGGGGCTGAGATAATCGGAGGCGAAGAGGTTACTCAACGTGTAAACGCCTTATCCATTGCCATACAGAAGCACATGACTGTGAGAGAGCTAGCAAAAGCGGATACGGCTTATGCTCCGCCGTTAAATGAGACTTGGGAACCGATGGTGCTTGCGGCTCAAGTGGCGCTTCGGAGGCTGCGATAAACCTTCCCTTTTCTTCTAATTGTTTTCAACAGAATTTTAGTCTTTAAATGAAAAAATTTAATACCTTCATAACTGAAGTTTAATGCAAACTTGGAGGATTGTCGGTTTTGAATGGAAAAGTGAAAGTGCTCCTAAACGGATATGGAGTTATAGGGAAAAGGGTTGCCGACGCCGTTGCTCTGCAAGACGACATGGAACTTGTAGGCGTAGCTGATGTAGTCTCAGACTGGCGTGTAAAAATGGCTCAGAGAAAGGGATACACGGTTTACTGCAGCATATCTGACCCTAAGCGAACTGAAGCAATGAAGGAAGCTGGAATCAATGTGGCTGGGACTCTGGAGGATTTGCTTCGTCAAGGAGCTGTGGATGTTGTGATTGACTGTGCACCAGCGGGTTTCGGTGTTAAAAACAAAGAGGCGCTCTATGATAAATACGGGGTTAAGGCGATTTTTGAAGGCGGTGAAAAACATGAGACCGCTAACCTAAGCTTTGTTGCTCAGTGCAACTATAACGAGGCATTGGAAAAAGCGGAAGGCGGACATAGATACTGTCGAATCGTATCATGCAACACGACAGCAGCGTGCAGAATATTCCATGCGCTTTACTCGCATTTCAAGGTTAAGAGGGCGAGGATGGTTCTTGTCCGCCGTGCAACGGACCCTGTGAAGGGAGACACTGGAGGAATAATGAACACGGTTGTTCCGTCTCATCTTCCGAGCCACCATGCACCAGACGTGAAAACGGTCATACATGACGCAATTCCAGATTTGTACAGCGCCGCCGTTAAAGGTTCTCACACTATGTACCACTTCCACTTTTACGATGTAATATTTGACCAAACAATTACGCGTGAAGATGTCATCAACGCTTTGCGAAACGAGCCTAGACTAACCTTCGTAAACTCAAAAGACGGCGTCATCGGTTTAGCAGCGATAATCGAGATAAGCCGTGACATAGGGCTCCCGAGAGGAGACATATACACTATTCCAATCTGGGAAGACTTCATCACGGTAATCGGGGGAAACGAGGTGCTTATAGCGGCGGCTTGTCCGAACGAAAACGATGTCATACCGGAAAACGTGGACGCCATCAGAGCGTTGACTCTCATAGAGAAAGATGCGAACAGAAGCATTCAGAAAACCAACGAAGCTCTGAAAATCCCGAAGGTTCTATACTAAAACCAAATCTACTATCTCCTTTTTTAAATTTAGAGGTGTATGGGCATTGGCTAAATTCTTAACCCTAGATGACTTTGACTTCAAAGATAAAGTCGCCATAGTAAGAGTGGACTTTAACTCTCCGATTGACCCAGAGACCAAAAAAATCTTGGATGCCACACGGATTCGAGCGCACGGTGAGACGACCATAAAGGAACTTGTGGAAAAAGGTGCAAAAATTGTGGTTTTGGCTCATCAAGGGAGGATGGGTAAACCTGATTTTATACCTTTAAAGCAGCATGCGGAAATACTCGGTGGGGTTCTTGGAAAACCGGTCAAGTATGTTAATGACCTTTTCGGAGAAAAGGCGAAAAAGGCTATTAAAGAACTGAAAAGCGGCGAAGTGTTGGTTTTAGAGAACGTGAGAACTTATCCTGCAGAAACGAAGAAGGGAACACCAGAAGAACACGCGAAAACGGAGCTTGTTCAAAAACTTGCACCCTTAGCAGATGTTTTTGTCAATGACGCCTTCGCAACCGCACATAGAGCCCACGTTTCAATCGTAGGTTTCACCGCTGTTCTGCCGAGTGTCGCTGGAAGAATTATGGAAAGGGAACTTAAATCTCTGAGTAGGGTTTTAGAAAATCCGGAGAAACCATGTGTTTACATTCTCGGTGGGGCAAAAGCTGATGATTCATTGGAAATTTCAAAATATGTTTTAGACAATGGGATAGCGGATTACGTGCTCACAGGTGGAGTGACAGGTCAACTGTTTTTAGCGGCGAAAGATTTTGACTTGGGAAAGCCGAACATGGATTTTCTTAAACAGAATCAGCTTTTAGAACTGATACCGGGAATAAAAGAGCTTATGGCAAAATATTCAGATGCCGTGAAGGTTCCAGCGGACGTCGCTGTAGAAGTTGATGGAAAGAGAAGAGAGGTTCTGGTTAGAGACATGCCAACCGATTATCCGATATTTGACATAGGACCTGAAACCGTTAAGAATTACGGTGAAATAATTCGAAGGGCAAAATCAATAGTGCTAAGCGGACCCATGGGAGTTTTTGAAAACAGCGAGTTCTCCTATGGAACAAGGAAGATTTTCGGAGAGGTTGCTGATTCAAAGGCGTTCTCTCTTGCTGGTGGCGGTCACACGGTGGCAGCGTTGAAAGAGTTCGGGTTAGCGGAGAAAATTTCTTACATCAGCACTGCTGGTGGGGCTTTGATAGAGTTTCTGATGGGTAAGAAGCTACCTGGCGTCGTTGCGTTAGAGAAGGCGGCGACGAGAAAAGTCTAGTTTCTCGTTTGGTTTTATGGCTGAATTTTGCTTAAAACCGATAGACCCCCCTAGGTTTTTCTGCAGTGAAGATTTGTCTGGTAAAATGGGAGGCAGGGTTTTACTCGTGCGTTAATTTTTCGATTAAGTCAACAACTTTATATTCTTCTTGTGATTGTGGATGTTGAACCATCTCGTATATCCGTAGTGTTTGTTTGGCTGCTTCTCTCCATGTGAAGTATTGTAAGACTCTTTTTCTACCGTTTTCTCCCCACCTTTTCGCTCTGTCCGGGTCGCATAAGACTTGTTTTATTCCCCAAGCTATGTCCGCTGGGTTTCCACCGTTCACGTGAACCCCGTTTTGGTCTGGTCCGGATGATACAACTTGTTCTCTGAAGCCGACAACACCTTGGGCGCCGACAACTAAAGGCTTCGCCATGGACATGGCTTCCAGGCTTACAATGCCGAAGGGCTCATAGGTTGAGGGGAATATGCAAACGTCTGAAGCGGCGTAGTGGAGTATGCGTTCTTTTTCAGGCACAAACTCAAATCTACACGCGATTCTGTCGCTTACTCCAAGTCTGCTCGCGGTCTCAATTATATCATTCTGCTGTTCACCCTTGCCCAAAATCACAAGTTTCACGTTTGGATAATCCTCCAAAACCATGGGCATCGCCTGCACAAGATTTCTGATACCCTTCACCCATGTGAGTCTCCCGAGGAAAAGAAGCATTTTCTCGTCTGGTCTTATATGGTATTTAGCGCGAATTGCCTCAACATCCTCTGGCTTACAGTTATCTGGATTATATCGCTCTGGGTCCACTCCGTTCCAGACGACGCTTATCTTCGATTTTGGCCAGCCGTGCCTTATCAAGTCTTCTTGCATGGCATGGCTGACTGTTATTATTCTGTTTGCTTTCTGCGCCGTTGCCCATTCGAGGTGTGAAACAACACTGGAGCCTTGTCCCCCGCTTCTACCCCATTCGGTGCTATGAACGTGAAAGATAACTGGAACCTTGGTCTCGTTCTTTATTATTAACCCTGCGATGCTGCTTAACCAGTCGTGGACGCATACGATGTCGTAGTGGCATCCTTCTTTTTTCAGCATGCTGTTCACAAACTTTGTCGCGCTTAAGATGTTGTAGATGAATATGTCGTTGAACAATCGTATGTTTGTACCCCACCTTTTCAAGTCGTCGATGACGAACATTGGAAAAACGTTGCTTGCATCGGCAATCAGGGGTCTGTGAACCTCAACGCCTTTAATTATCTCCCTTGTTTTCAAGTTTCCAGGGTTAAGAGTGAAAACCGTTACGTCGTTACCCATGGAAACAAATTCACGGGTCATGTATTCAGCGTATGTGCCTAAACCGCCGACAAGGGCGGGTGGATACTCCCAAACGAAAAATCCTATTCGCATTTTAGTTCCTCAACTACATTCTATCGTAATAAGATGTGAAGTGAATGCAAACAATGCTTAGCCAAAGGTTTAAAACAGCCTTAGTTTCCTCTTCGGTCTCTTCTCTTCCTCAGGTTCAGTTTCTTCTTTAGGCTTTTCCGGTGGCGGTGGAAACTTTGGGGTTTCTTCTTTTGGCGGTTCTGGCTTTGGTTTTGGTTCTTCCTTTTTTTCAACTTTAGGTTCTGGCTCTTTCTTTTTCGGTGGTTTCGGCTTCTTCTCCGGTGGCTTAATCTTCTCTTTCGGTTTTTCCTCAGATTTCCATGTAAAAATGGGTTGGAGGCGAAGACCTTTATGGTCTCCAAGTTTTAAGTACTCCCACTCGTAGAGGTCAACACGTAACCCTTTCATGTGTTCAACTGCGTGGCGGAGGGTCTCTGAGAAACTTGGTGCAATCAGGATTAATCGTGGTTTTTCTTTGTCGTTGATTTTGTGCTTGTTGTATGTGGCTTTCAGGAACGATTTGAATCTGTCAACGTAGTCTAGGCTTTGTATTCCTTGAAGTAACATGTTGTCGTCTTCGCTGACGTTCAATTGTACAATTACGAGTTGTCCGTTGTCGTCGTGGCATAGAAGGTCAAGGGTTGTTTTGTCGTTTATTGGAACGTTATCACATATTGGGCTTAGTTCTTTTTCTATTTGGCTTATTTCCTTCTTTATCATCTGTGCTAACTCTTGTTTGCTTTCTACACTTATTCTCTCTACTGACAATTTTGTCACCTTTTGTAAAGGAAGATGCAAGAACAAAGGATAAATAAATTATGAATTTAGTATCAGAATCCAACCTAAACTTTTCAACCGCAACCTCAGCAAACAGAAATAAGCTCAAAAACCAATATGAAATAGAGGGTTAACCTTGACAGCCATAGTGTTCGTGTTCGAAGTTCATCAACCTCACAGATTAAAGCGAAACTTCTTCTGGGAACACCAGATTTTCAAACGGGTGAAAAAGAAGGAATTATTCGACTATTATTTTGACCGTGCAAAAGACAGAGAAATTTTTGAAAGAGCATGTAAAAAATGTTATTTTCCATCAAATCAAATACTGCTTGACCTGATTGAAAAATACAAAAAGGAGAAAAAACAGGTAAAAGTTTCATTCAGCCTTTCCGGAGTTTTTCTAGAACAATGCGAAATGTTCAACAAAGACCTTTTAGAATCTTTCAAACAGCTTGCGGAAACAGGCTGTGTTGAATTTCTGAATCAGACATACTATCATTCGCTGGCAAGCTTATATCCAGAAAGAGATGAGTTCATCGAACAAGTGAAAATGCATAGACAAGCGGTGAAAGATCTGCTTGGTTACACGCCTAAAGTCTTCGAAAACACCGAGTTACTCTACAACAACGCCATAGCAAAAACCGTTGAAAAACTAGGGTTTAAAGGAATATTCACCGAAGGCACAGAAAGAATATTAGCTGGAAAATCACCGAACCACCTTTACACACCGAAAGGCTGCAAAAAAATCAAGGTTCTACTGCGGAACTACAAACTCACAGATGATATAGGCTTCAGGTTCTCTGCTAGATGGTGGAGTGAATGGCCCTTAACAGCCGACAAGTACGCAAGCTGGCTGGCTGCAACTCCTGGGCATTGTATAAACATTTTTCCAGATTATGAAACGTTCGGTGAGCATCACTGGCCGGAAACGGGTATCCATGATTTTTTGAAGCATTTACCCGGGGAGATTTTGAAGTGGTGGCATTTGCATATGGCTACCCCCTCTGAAATCGTGGAGAAGTATTCTCCCGTTGGAGAAATTGATGTTCCAGAACTTGGTGGAACAGTCTCTTGGGCTGATTTGGAGAGAGACGCGAGCTGCTGGCTTGGAAACACCATGCAGTGGGCTTACTACACAAGCGTGAGGGAGATTGAACCTTTTGTTAAGGAATCGGAAGACAAGGATTTCTTGAAAGTGTGGCGCTGTTTCCAGACAAGCGACCACCTTTATTACATGTTCACGTCGGGTGGTGCTCCGGGAGAGGTTCATTCCTACTTCAGTCCGTTCGGCTCTCCAGTGGATGCCTTCGTAACTGCTCAGTCAGCGATACTCGACTTTGAAAACAGAGTGAGACTTACGGTGATGTCTGCAAATGAACCGTTTCTCTTCTATGATGGTGTTGGAGAGAAACACTTCACCGGGGTGAAGGCGTGGAGTCTTAAAGGCTTTTTGAAGGCTCTTCAGAAAGTCAATTTGAAATCTATAAAGTTTCATGTCAAACGCAGAGATTTTGAGAGGTGGGCGCGAAACTCTCTCTATGACAACACGTTGGCAAAGCAGTTAAGGGAGATAAGGCTTTCAAAGCTTAAAGGGGAGAGGTTGAGAAAAGCGTTGGTGAAAGCTGTTAGAGAAAGATTTGCTAAGTTAAGCCGGAAAGACAAACATAGGTAGTGTTATTAGAAACATTATTTGTATCGTAAGTTTAAGGGTGAACAAATTTGAGGGAGGAACTCCCACTTTCGGAAAAAATTTTGCAAACACTCCACAACCTCTGTGCGACAGCTCCAAACCTAGCGAGGAAAAGCGAAGAACTTGCACAAGTTTTACAGCTTGACATAAAAGAGGTGGAGAGAATCCTCGACAACTACAGCCAAGAAGGCTACGTGAAAAGTTTTGTGAACAACGAAGGGAAAAAACATTATTATTTAACTGGAAGCGGAATAATAAAAGTCTGCGCGCTTTTCACCTAGGGAATGCCAATGCAAGTCATAGTTTTTTCGTGGGAGTTTCCGCCGAGAATTGTGGGGCAACTGGCAAATTACGTTAAAAAACTCGCTGTGCAACTCGTGAAGAACAATATAAAAACCTATGTTGTCACATACCATGACTACTTAACAGGACAGCAAAGTGAACCTGAAGGAATCAAAATCTACAGAGTGACAAACCCTGTTCATACACACATCGGCGTATTAACGTGGGTTCTTACGTTAAATCAGGAAGTGGAAAGAGCGGCGGCGGACATCTATTACGATGCGGAAAAGCGGATAGACTTGATAGATGCGCATGATTGGCATTTCATACCCGCTGCTGTTACCTTGAAAAAGGCGCTTAATATACCATTCATATATTCTGTTGACAGCTTGGAGGAGCATCGTTCTCATGGTGCAAACTCACCTTTCAACATGGCTATCAAAAGCATTGAATGGCTCGGCATGTACGAAGCGAAGAGGGTGACCGTTAAATCCGAGTGGATGAAGAACGAAGTTTTCAGAATATACAAGGTTCCCTTGGAAAAAGTGAAAGTTATCAACCCGAAATCTGCGGTTTGGATGAAGGAAATTTTGGAAGTCTATGAAGATGTAGCGGGAGATGCAAATGACGCGTGAATTAACCGTTATGATGCTTACTTGGGAGTTTCCACCGAGAATTGTAGGTGGAATATCCCCCCATGTTTATCATTTAGCTACGAATTTGGCGAAAAACGGGGTTAAAGTCTACGTGGTTACATGTGACTTTCCCGGGGCGCCACGACACGAAGTTATTGATGGAGCTGAAGTTTTCCGAATAGACTCTTACAAGAATCCCGCTCCAGACTTTGCCACATGGGTTTACTTGATGAACGTTAACATGCAGAAAGAAGCCGCCGCGATAGTTAACGACTTAAACGGAAAAGTGGACATTTTCCACGCGCATGACTGGCTTGTGGCAACCGCTAGTATTGGTCTGAAACACGTTTTTAGAAAACCTCTCATAGCCACTGTTCACTCCACAGAGATTGGAAGGCGAAACGGCATTCACTTAGATTATGAAAGGATGATTCATGAAACAGAATCTTGGCTTACCTATGAAGCGTGGAAAGTTATCTGCTGCAGCAATTATATGGTTTCTCACGTTAAATGGGCTTTCAATCTTCCACAGGACAAGCTGGTCATGATTCCAAACGGAGTGAACACTGAGGAATTTGCAAAATTCAGAGATGTTGAAAAAAATGGTGATTTTAACGCTTTCAGAAGAAGGTTCGCTTTACCAGAGGAAAAACTAGTCCTCTTCGTCGGTAGGCTTGTCTATGAAAAAGGTGTTCACGTTCTGGTTAACGCTGTTCCGAAAGTCTTAGAGAAGGTTAACGCAAAGTTTGTTATAGTTGGTAACGGTTACATGAAGGAATCTCTTTCAAATATTGTGAAAAACATGGGGTTTGCACACAAAGTGATTTTCACAGGGTTTGTCGATGAAGAAACCTTGAGGAAACTTCAAATATGCGCAGATGTTTCGGTTGTTCCATCGCTGTTTGAACCTTTCGGAATCGTCGCCCTTGAAGCGATGGCTGCGAAAACCCCGGTTGTGGTTTCAGACACTGGAGGTTTATCAGAGATAGTTGAACATGACAAGACCGGTGTTAAGGTTTACCCAAACAACCCAGATTCTTTAGCTTGGGGTATAACAAAGGTTCTGCTCGACAAATCCTATGCGGACTACATCAGAACAAACGCGTACAGAAAAATCTGTGAGAAATACAACTGGAATCTGATAAGTCAACAGACAAAAACGGTTTACACATCTGTTTTAGAGGAATACTCAAAAAGTGCATGGGCTGGCGCAGTCAAGGATACTTCAATTTTATAGCCTTGTTGGGACAAGCATCCATACACTTCAAACAGTAAATGCACTCTGGATCACTGAACTTTTCCCAAGGCAAGTCAAGAATACGAACGTTCATGGGACAAGCGTCAACACAGATGCGGCACTCACCTTTCGCACATTTGGCTAAATCTCTACGCAAACCGAGAAAACTAAACCTGTTCATCAACGCCATGATTGCACCGTGAGGACAGAAATATCTACACCAGCCACGGGGAACATACGCGGCGAAAACGAGGACACCTACCAAGATGAAGAGTTGAACCCAGAAAAGCGGAGGTAAAGCAGCTATTTCAGATAAGACGTCTGTAGATGACGTCTGAATAGTTGCGTTATAGAAATCTAAAATCTTGTTCGGAATCGTTCCGAACAAGGCTTCCGCAGGGCTCAGTGTTGTGAATGGAGCCTTAGCGAAGACGCCTAAAGCGTTTTCGTAGCTTGCGCTGATTCCATGTAGTTTAGCGGCAGAAAATGTTATGCTGATGAGTAAGGTGATGGCTAGAACTATGTATTTAACGTAAACCATGTCCTTGTGGGTTCTCGGCGAGATCTCCATTTTTTTACGTCTAATAAATCCTATCAAGTCTTGAATGAAACCGAAGGGACAAACCCAACCGCAAAGAGACTTGCCGAGCAGTACGCCTACTATTAAAAATGAGGCTAACGGAAGCCATGGGAAAACAACATTATAAAACATGAATTGCAGAGCCGTGTAGGCGTCGCCCACGGTGCTTTCAGTGGAACCCCAAGTCCAGAGAACTGGAAGCAGAAAAGGTAACGCGCTTAGGTTGAAGATTCCGGCGCAGAAAAATATGAAAGACAGAAATTGAACTATCCTGCGAAGTGTGTTAATCTTGAATATTTTCTGTTTGATTTGACTGTTCAAGATTCCCGCCTATCCGTTGGCAACGAACGTCTGCATTATTTACTTTCCTATTACTTTAACGTTTTCCACAAGAATCCAAGGCGCAACCAACTGTCCAATCTTCCTCTCATTGTTAGCCAACGCTGAAACATTCATCAACACATCAAAGATGTTGCCAGCCAGCATCACTCCTCTAGCAGCATAAGCTATCTCACCGTTCTTTATCACCCAAGCAGGAGTTGCAACAACCGAAAACTCTCCGCTTGCCGGATTACTGCTGTGGGCACCTTGAAGATAATACACGAGGAGGCCTTCCTTTGCATTGTTGATAAGCTCTTCCTGTGATTGCTTTCCGGGTAGAAAATGGAAGTTTGTGGCTTCCACATTTGGTGTTGATAGATATCCAGCTCTTGAAGCGTTTCCGGTGCTTTCTCTCTCTTCTCTTCTTGCTGTGTAGTTATCGTAGATGAAGTTTCTGAGTATGCCCTTCTCTATAATTAGTGTTTTTTGCTGAGGGACTCCTTCACCGTCAAATCTCCATGTGCGGAGACCACCCTTAAACAAGCCGTCATCATAAATTGTAACTTTTTCAGAGGCTACTTTTTCACCTATCTTATCCTTAAGGGCTGATTGGTTTCTTTGAACATAATCAGCTTTAACAGCGTTAATTAAGGTGTAATAGAGAAGCTGCTGTAGTGCAAACTGTGTGAATATCACGTTTGTGCTTTTCGTTTCGATTTTTTTGGCTTTGAGAGCTGAAACCGCAAGTCTTGCGGCTTCTCTGCCAACCCATTCAGGGTTGATGTCGTATTTCCTTTCAGCGTTAAACTCGAAACAAACAGGTGTCACTTCGCTTCCTTCTCGACCAACAGTCGCTAAACTGCACTCAACAAACGTGCCACGGTCAAACCCTTGGACACCGTTAGAGTTGGCGATAGCCTTGGAAAGATGTGAAACACCGACTCCCCCCTCGATTGGAAAGACTCGCTTGTCCGTTTTTTCAGCGGCGTCTAACATGATAGACGCGGCTTTCACTAAGTCCTCCGGGTGAAGCTCGAAGATTTTGTTATCGTAGGTGTCTTTCACAGATGGGAAACTGTTCTTTGTCGGGAGGCCACGCCATTCTTTGTCCGGTTTACTGGCCTTAGCGGACTTTATAGCCTTAAGAACCGTTTCTTCCACCGCTTCTCCGCTTTTTAGTATGTTTGTGTAAGAGAAGCCCACCGCCTTGTTGAGGATAACTCTGATCCCTAACCCATGGTCGATTATTCGAGCGCTTTTTGCGATTTGCCCGCGTTCTATGCTGATGTTGGTGGTGAGACCCTGATATACAAAGGCTTCAGCTTCATCAGCCCCTTTCTTTAAGGCAAAATCAACGGTTTTCTCCGCCAGTTCAACTGTTTTCTCCTGATTAAGCGCTGCCACCTATCAGCACCTCCTTCACTCTGACGTGGGGGCCACCATCACCTATAAACGCTGTTTGTCCCTTACCACATCTTCCAGGCCAAAGCTCAAAGTCTTTTCCAACAGCATCCACCTTAAGTAAGGTTTCAAGGGTGTTACCGCTTATAGAAGCGTTGCGCACCGGATCACCCAATTCGCCGTTGGTTATCTCGTAGGCTTCTTGTATGCCAACTTGGAAGGTTCCGTCTAAGTTTGCTTGCCCTCCTCTGAAGCTTTTCAGGTAATAGCCAAATTTTATGTCTTCAAGAAGTTCTTCAAAGGAATGGTCTTTTGGCTCCATGAATGTGTTGCGCATTCGGATTATTGGTTCGAACCTGAAGTCTTCAGCTCTGGCGTTTCCGGTGGGTTTTGCGTCAAACTTGTGTGCGGTTTCGCGGTTGTGCATCAACCCGACGACGATTCCATCCTTCACTAAGAGTGTTTTTTGGGTTGGAACACCTTCATCATCATATTTGAATGAACCGAAGGCACCTTCTATTGTGCCGTCGTCGTAAAAAGTTACAACGTCAGATGCTATTTTCTTTCCAAGCTTGCCTAACAGAACCGAACCGGAAAGTGTTAAGTCCGCTTCAGCTAGGTGTCCAAAGGCTTCATGGACAAAAACTCCGACGACATTAGGTCCTAAAACAGCTGGAAAATTCCCACCTCTCGGTGGTTTTGCTTTCAGTTGTTCAACTGCGCGTTTAGCAGCTCTTTTTCCCACAATTTCCGGAGTTTCAACATCAAACACTTCATAGCCTGCTGTGGAACCTATCTCTTCTCTGCTGAAAGTTAAAACGTTTGCTTCGCTTGCCGTGGCGAGTATCCTTGACCAAACATAAAGTTTGTCTTGTTCGATGTATGTGCCTTCGTTGTTTAGGAAATAGTTTGTTCCAGTTAAATCAAGATAGTCTATCGTGCAGCTTTTGACTCGTTTATCGTAGCCGCGGACCGTGTTGTTCACCGCTAAGGCTGTGTCTATCTTGTCTTCTACAGAGATTTCCGCCGGGTTTTTCTTGGGTTTTACGGATATCTTGTCTTCCACGGTTTTTGTTTCAACGAGTTTTATGGGTGTTTTAAGTTTTAAACTTGCGGTTTTTGCCATTCTGCAAGCATCGGAAATCGCACTTGTTAAGGTTTCAATGTCAAATGTTCCAACAGAGGCAAACCCCCAAGCACCGTTCACCAACACACGTAAGGCAACTCCATTTTCAATTCCCTGTTTCGCAGCTTCAATACGTCCGTCTTTGACTGTAAGCATCGTCTTGAAAAGCTTTTGTGCACGAATCTCGGCGTATTCAGCCCCAAACTTTTGAACAGCCAAGTCTGTAACTTTCGTTAAGAAGTCTTTCAATTGCTTACCTCTTCAAAGTTGTTGATTTGAAAGAAGTATTTGAGGGGGTTATAAAATATTACAGTTTCGATTTTACCGTTCGAATAAAATTATAGTGCGCGATAAAATATTACATTTTCCGCGTAAGCAACTTTATCTGTCCGACGAAATCATATTGTCTCTGCATTCTCTCCAGTTCCAATCTGCGAAGTAAGCCATAGTTTGAATACAAATCTTCCAATATCTTTTTTTCAACAGCGTATGCTCCTGACTTCAAGAACTCTTCAAGGCCCTTTGCGAACAAGTCAATTTTTTCAGCTATTTCATTCCGCTTTAAAGAATAGTTATTTTCCAAGTACTCATAAATCAGAGATGTGGCTTGCTCTCCGAATATCTGTCTTAAGACGCTGTCTACAATCTTGTTTATCTTGTTTTCATCCTTGTGTGCTCGTTGAATTCTGGTTTGCATAGTATTTAACCTCGCGAATGTCGTATGTATTGCGACTTAATAAGTTTTGCCGTTGAACTGTTAAGCAGACATACAGATTAAAATATGTTGATTTTGGTTTTCACATGAAGTCTGTGATGTTTAACTGTTGAACTCTTTCCGTTGGATTTTTTTCTGTTGTTTCTTCTTCGAAGATGACGAGTTGACCGTAGACGCCGTCATATCCTGGGATTACTTTAATTTTTCCTTCTCTAACCTTTATGATTGCCTCGGCGATTTTCTCGTTGACAACCTCCGTTAAGGCTTCTTTTGAAGCGTCTATGAGCACAGCGTATTCGTTGCCAAATTTCTCGATGAGTTTGTTGTAAACGGCCCATACATTTTTTGCGGACGGGGATTCGACGCCTAGAACTGTGGCTATAATCTCGGAGAGGGGCAGTAAACGTATGAAGTCTATAGCGTTTTGCGGTTTGAACCCTTCTGGTCTGTCGGCTAACTCCTCGACGCGTTGCTGAACTCCTTTTGTGAGTTTTCTTCGACAAACAGGGCAGATGTTTCCAAGTTTCATTGCTTCTTTCGGGGAGAGTGAAACGTGACAGTTTCTGTGTCCAGTCCAATGGTATTTTCCATAGGCTGGGTCTGTTTCAACCGTGAACTTGAATCGTTCCTTATCCTTCAAGCGTATTGCGTCTACAACCTCTTTATAGCTTAACCTTTTCAGTTCAAAAACATTGGCTTCTCTGCCTATTCTCCAAGGCCAAAAACTGTGGCTGTCGCTGTTTGAAACCAAAGTGAACTTGTCGAGTCTGCTCAGACGCCAATTCATAGGCGGGTCTGACGAAAGTCCTGTTTCCAAGGCGTGAATGTGTCTTGTCATGTCTTGGTAGCATTCTTCAACAGTGTCGAAACCGCTGAACGCTCCGAAGATGCTGAACCACGGCGTCCAGGCGTGGGCTGGAAAAACCATGTTATCCATTGAAACCTCCATGACTTCCTCCACTAATTGTG
>PIYA01000043.1 GCA_003601785.1 Candidatus Bathyarchaeota archaeon | reverse complement strand
ATCTAAATTCAACTCTTCCAATAAAAATGATGAAAGCTGAAAAGGGCCGGTAGTTCAGCCTGGTATGAACGCCTGATTCGCAATCAGGAGGTCGCGGGTTCAAATCCCGCCCGGTCCACCAGTTTTTGGGTGAACGTTTTAAGTTGAAGCCCCGCGCGCGCTGCGCGCTAATTTTGACATGGGAAACTTTGTTGACATTTTATATTTTCTTCCTTGAGCCCTAATCCTTTGAAATAAGCCATAAAGGTATGTTCTGCTCATCGGTCGCGTGCCAAACTCAGGACCATAAGGATCTCTGGGATAAAGCCGCTCATATTTCGGCAACAAATCCGGATAATACTTCTTAATGACTCGAAAAACATTGTTTCTTTGAGGACCAACTCCAGTAACCCTTAACGGTTCTGGAATGACGTATGAACAGCCAATAGATGCAGCTTCGGAAAAAACGCGTTCCAATGTTTTATCTGTGTCTGAAATGAATGGTAAAATTGGCATCAATATAATTCCTGTGAGGATGCCTCTGCTTGAAAGCTTTTGTATCGCTTTAATTCGTTCCTCCGGTGGGGTTGTATATGGCTCAAAGATTCTTGCATGTTCCTCCTCAAGACTTGTTAATGAAAAGGCAACCGTTGTAAGTTCTGCACACTCACTTAATCGCTCCAACTCGTCAATATCTCTTAAAACTAAAGAAGATTTAGTCTGCACAAAAACTGGCATTTTAAACTCAAGAAGAACTTTCAAAGAACTTCTTAAAAGCTTCGTCTCTTTCTCAATTTCCTCACAGTCGTAACCATCAACCAAAACAGCTTTTCTCTCGTTTAGCGTCAGCAGAACTTTTCTAACGTATTTCACAGTGTTAGTTTTTACTTTAACCTCATTCTTCCCAACGTTTCTGTTCACAAGCTCAAAACAGTATATGCATCTTTTCGTGCAACCCATGTATGGAGAAAGCCTGTAATTATAAATATGCATGTACTTAAGCGACCTTGGAATGAAGGCTCCTGCTTTTCTAAAAGCTGAAGGCGACTGGTAACGTGTGAAATGGATGTCGGGATTTTGTTCGCCTAAACGAAATTGTAAGTATGCAGGTTTATAATGAGGCGTTCTTTCCGGGGCTTTGGCTTCAAAAACTTTTGTGGGCAAGAACTCGACATTTTCAGCATGAACAAAACTTGATTGCTTCCTTCTTTTCATAACAGTATCTTCTTTTCCAGCCACCGCAACCATCACATTACAGTTTCTTTGCAAAATATTAAAATCAAATCCCTCGTCAAAAATGGTTTTGGTTGCTCAAGCACCGGGATACGCTAGCGCGCGCTAACAGATATTGAAAGAGCTTGAGAATGAAGGGAACTCAGGTCAAGTAATAAGCGAAATAACAGGAAGAGTTGACGTGCAAAGACAAGAGGGTGCGATAGAGTTATTCACAAAGGGAAAAGTCACAGAAAAGAATTGTACAAACATGGCATATTATGGCATTAACAAAATTTCTCTCCCCAGAAATATTTAGGAAATAAAAACTCCAACCATCCTTAACTCATTTCCGTGATTCTGATGGAAACAAGGCTTCTTTCTTTGGCCAAATGTTTGTTTTTTGACAGACTGCCAAAATGTGACTGCATATTAAACGATGTTTAAAGAAGGGACAGTTACACTCGTAACGTCCCCGTTTATATTTTACCCAATATTTTCCGTATTTCTTTGAATTAACCATATAACGGAACCATATCCATTCACCCGTGCCCTCATCTTTTTCACCATCAACAAACTGAATGCTTTTTGAACGTCGTAAATATTCTCTGCTTATTCTGAATTTGTTCCCTACCAATCGGTCTTTCACAATCCACTTCTTAATCCATTCTGGGATCATCAAACCTCACATATAATGGTTGTTTCAATTACTTATGACTAACCACCTAAATTAATTTGGTGATTTAGAAACGCCATGGATCATAAGCGCACCACTTAACCAAAGAAGACCCTTCCTATGGATTTTAGGAATCGTTAGCGGCCCGACCATCCTTGCCATCGCATTTTTCAAACACGCCTCTATGGGCTACCATATTCGCAACCGTTTCTCCACCGCCGGCATTGTGTAAAAGAGATGATGATTGGGATACTAAATACCATGTGTTTCTGCTCTCTGATTTGTCGTACATATGTGAACTTGAACCATTTAAGTATGAATCTCGCCCGGTCCACTTATAATTTAACACTTCCTTTATTTTGGAATGCCAGCTTAAAATATCAAAGGTTTCATTCTAAGTTGTGAAGTTTAAATTGAGATTTCGGTTATGAATTTTTATGAATTTCAGCTTCATAAACCCTAATTAGGCTTTTGTGGTACAAAAAGTTAAGGTGCTAAAGATTGAGCCTATGGCATGAAATCGAAGATTTACGGAAAAAGAAAGCTGAGTTAGAATTTCAACTGCACTCTCTGGAGGAGAAAGAGAGAACCTTAGAGGAAAGAGCGAAGGTTCTTGAAGAGAGACTTGCGATCAAAGAGCTTGAGAAACACGTTAAAATAAAAACGGAATCCGTTGAAAAGCTCGACGCTAGGGTAAGCGAGTTGGAACGGAAACTTAGGGAACAGGAATCCGCCACCTTGACAAGTCAGCCGGAAACTCGTTACGATGTAAGCGAGTCTCCCATGAGAAAACTTTTCGAACAGCGCTCACAATAGATTAAGAACTCTAACATCGCTAAAACACGCGATAACTCCACAATTCTTCATGATTTTACTCGATGTTGATTACGCAGAATTTTAACTCTTAAACTTTCTATCAATTCGATAAAAACTTAAATGAACTTGCCACACTTAGGAGAGGGAACGAAGAATGAAGATTGTGGTTGTAGACCACGTGTATCTTGAGGAGGAGCACATCGAAAAGTTACGGTCCATCGGGGATGTGGAAATTTTTAAGGACATGCCCAAGAACTCCGAGGAGTTAAAGCGGAGAATAGGAGACGCAGACATAGCAATAGTTGGTTGGAGTCATCTAACAGAGGAAATTCTTAAGGCTGTTGAAAAACTTAAAATGGTCTCCATATGGGCAACCACATGTCATTACGTAGACCTTAAAACGGCGAGGGAAAGAAAAATCGTGGTTACGCATGTGCCAGGCTACGCAACAGAAGCCGTTGCTGAACACGTTTTCGCCTTGCTACTGGCTGCCGCCAGAAAATTGTTGCTGGCTGACAAGCATGTTAGAAGAGGAGAGTTCGACTGGAGACCATTCAGAGGCTTGGAGCTGGCTGGAAGAACCATCGGCGTAATCGGCACCGGCGCCATCGGCTGTCGAGTCGCCGAAATCGCCAAGGCTTTCAAAATGAGGATATTGGCTTTTGATAAGTACCCTAACTTTGAAAGGGCGGAGGAAATCGGGATGAAATACGTTGACCTTCAAACATTGTTAAGAGAGAGCGACGTGATAACCTTACATGTGCCGTTGACGCCAGAAACCGAAGGGCTCATAGGGAAGAGTGATATTGACCTTATGAAAGAAGGCTGCGTTCTAATCAACACTTCTCAGGGCAAGGTTATAGACGAGAAAGCTTTGATTGAAGCCTTAAAATCCCGTAAAATTGCTTATGCTGGATTAGACGTTTTTGAGGAAGAGCCTCCGCCGAAGGATAACCCCTTGTTCAAACTTGAAAACACTGTGCTTTCCCCTCACATCGGTTTCCACACGTTGGAGGCTGCGAAGAGATGCACCGAAATATGCATAGACAACATCGTAAAATTCATTGAGGGACAGCCTCAAAACCTCTGTCAACTCTAAAAGGAGGAATACGATGTACCTAACCAAAGAGGAAGAACGGATACTTGACGGAGAATTCGGAGAAGGAATGCGGAAGGCGATGGAGCTGCTCGTAGCCATCGGAGACGCTTACGACGCTGAAAAACTGATTCCTATAACCCGCGCCCACGCTGCCTCCAGCGGTCAAGAAGGAGACATGTACTTCGTTGAGCTCTTAGCCAAGGGAGGAGCCTCTTGCAGAGTACCCACCACAACAAATCCCGTTTATGACATGGAATACTTCCACAGCATATTTGAAATCTCCGAAGAGGAGGCGGAGGTTCCTCGAAGGGTTAAGAAAGCTTACAAGCAGATAGATGCCATACTCAGCTGGTCCTGCACGCCGTATATCACAGAGAACATACCCTTATACGGCGAACACGTTGCTTTCTCAGAGTCAAGTGCCACACCTTACGTGAACTCCGTGATAGGTGCAAGGACAAACCGAGAAGCGGCTCAGAGCGCATTAGCCGCGGGAATAATCGGAAAAACTCCTGAGTACGGATTGCACTTTAAAGAAAACCGTAAGGGAACGCATCTGGTGAAGGTTGAGGCAGACTTGAAGGATGAGTTTGACTACACGCTTTTAGGATACTACGTTGCCAAACAGATAGGCTACGGGATTCCAGTGTTCACGGGCATATCAAAACAACCGTCAACCGAGCAGCTCATAAACCTATGCGCGATGCTGAACACCCCAGGCGCCGTTCCCATGTTTCACATACCCGGATTCACCGTTGAAGCGAAAACCGTTAAAGACGCCTTTCAAGGCGATGTTCCAGAAGACAAAATCACGGTGACAGACGATGAGCTTAAACGAACATATGAAGAGATTCGAGGGGCAAGTGGGAAAATAGACCTTGTCATGCTCGGATGCCCTCACTACACGCTCAAACAGGTGGAAGAGGTTGCAAGGCTTTTGAGGGGTAAAAAGATACACAGAGACGTCTCGTTCTGGGTTTGCACATCCGCCACCGCAAAACTGTTAGCTGAAAGAAATGGCTACTTAAGCGAAATAGAACGCGCTGGAGGACACGTGGTAGCGGACACGTGCATAGATGAGCCTTGCTGGCATCCTTATAAAGATAAAACAGGCGCTACAGATTCACCGAAATGCGCCTACTATCGAAGGTTTAAAGAAGCGGTTATTACAAGACTGAAAGATTGTGTTGAAGCCGCGGTTAAAGGAGAGTGGGGATGAGAGGCTTGGAGGTCACCTTGAAATGTCACAAGATTGTGGGCGGTTACGGAGAAGGTGAAGCGCTGATCTCTCATGAACCGATATGCTTCTACCTCACAAACCCGAAAACGGGAATAATCAGAGAGAAAGGACACGAACTCGAGGGAAAAAGCGTTGCAAACAAAGTGCTTATATTTCCATCTGGAAAAGCCAGCTCCGTGGTTCAGATAGACGGTCTCTTCAAGCTAGCATCTAATGGAGTAGCTCCTAAAGCCATGATTGTTAAAGATGTGGAAACGGTGCTCATAGTCAGCGCCGTGATAGCGAACGTTCCCCTCGTAGACAGGTTAGAAAAAGACCCCTTCCACATCATTCACACAGGAGACTTTGTAAAAGTGAACGCTGATGAAGGAAAAGTCACGGTGATAAAATCATCGTGAACTCTACGTTTTCAACCTCAAACATTCCTTGATACGTTTCATTCCTTCCTCAACCTGTTTGTAGGAAACGGAGTAGGAGATTCTCAGATGACCTTTGCCAGCTTCTCCGAAACCTGAGCCTGGCACAGTCACAACCCTAGCATTCTTTAACAGATGCAACGCCATTGCCTCATCCGACTCTTCAAAACTTGAAAAGTTTGGAAAAACGTAAAAGGCTCCCTTAGGCTTGACATAGGACAAGCCTTCAATTTTTTCAAGCTCGTTAAGCACCAGTCGCCTTCTTCTGTCGTACTCTTTAACCATCTCTTGAACGCAGTTCTGCGGGCCCGTCAACGCGGCTAAAGCTGCCTTCTGGGATATTGAGTTTGGACAAAGAGCTGTGTAGTAATGTAGCTTACGAAGCGTGGCTGAGAGCTTCTTCTCCGCCGCTATGTAGCCTATTCTCCATCCGGTCATCGCGTAGGCTTTTGAGAAGCCGTTCACTGTGATTGTTCTGTCTTCCATTCCGGGTAAGGAGCCTATGCTTGTGTGCCTTGAGTCCTCGTAGAGGAGTTTCTCGTATATCTCATCTGCGAAGACTATGAGGTTGTGTCTTTTCGCCACTTCAGCTATTACTTCCAAGTCTTCCTTAGAGAAAACGTGGCCCGTGGGGTTTGAAGGGTTGCAAATCCAAATCATCTTCGTCTTCTTTGTTATCCGCTTTTCCAAGGTTTCCATATTCACATGGTAATTCTCTTCCTCTTTGAGGGGAACCGTAACCGGTACTGCCTCAGCCAATAGTGTGTCTTCGAAATACGCTGGATAGTACGGGTCGAGAATCAAGGCTTCGTCGCCGGGGTTTAGAATTCCAAGCGCTGTGATGAACATGGCTTCCTGAGAACCAGAGGTTACTGTTATCTCCTTTTCCGGATCTGCTTCTATGCCGTTTTCCCTCTCAAGTTTTTCAGCTATTGCTTGACGCAGCTCTAACGTTCCGTTGATTTCCGTGTAGTGTGTGAAGCCTTTTCTCATGGCTTCTACAGCTGCTTCCAATATGTGGTTTGGGGTTGTGAAGTCCGGTTCACCTTGCTCTAAATGGACAAGGTCTTCCATTCCCATTGAAAGTTCGAGCATCCTTCGAATAGCTGAAGACTTTATCAGTGAAGTTCTGTGAGATTCCTTCAACAAAAGTCTTCCTTCCCTTTTTAGTTGTTGGCTTGTCTACTTATCAGCGGAACAATAACTTTAGTGTTTTCCCACAGCACACGCTAACAAAGTTTTCATTTTAAGGTTTACACGGTGTTTCACGCGTGGGTTTCCTCAGTAAACACGAAAAACCTCAAAGTTTTGATTCATTAGGCTGAATGTCCTTTGTTACTGAAGAATCTTTTCATAAAGTTTTTATATGTATAGGGTTGTGGATATGGTTGACTAAGAGCTTTAAGGTGCTGGCATGGAACCGAGTAAGAAACCATTAAACGTGCTTGTTAAGCAGTTAAACGCCCATATCGCGGTTGTGCTTAAAAACGGCTGTGAATACAGAGGGAAAATGGTGAAGTGTGACGGGCACATGAACATACTCCTAGAAGGGGCAACGGAGTTCAGAAATGACCAGTTGTTGTTCAACTATGGAAACGTCCTGCTGCGGGGGAACAACATACTATACATCCTTTTAGATGTGCCTAAAAAGTAACCGTTTTAGCCTGTCCTTTGATGTAAGCCAACGCGTTTTCCAGCTTAACTTTTAACCTGTATTTCCGTCTGAAAAATACAAGCACGTTCTTGACGTCTCTTGTCAAGAGCTGCTGGGCGTTCGGATGTTCCTTTGTGACGTATTGGGGCCAGTCAATGATTAGAATGTGCATGTTAGGCTTTAAGATTACGTTGTATTCGCTTAAGTCTGCGTGGATTATCCCAGCTTTTAGATACGCCCTCCGAACGTTGCACAGTATCTCCTTCAAGATTTTCTCCGGTTTTTGAATCTCCCTCCACTCTGCAAGTTCTGCTCCTTCAATCATTCCCATGGCTAGGACGTGGCGGTTTTGACTTATTGGTTTTGGAACAGCTACTCTGTGGGGATGGACGAGTTTTAAGGCTTGGAATTCCCTTTCCGCTGCGAGTCTAGACTGGTAAAGCCAGCTGGTTTTTTTAAGAGTGTATCCTCTCTTCCTTATCGTCTGACGGAAGCTTATTCTGCCAAGTCTATGGAACTTTACGGCTATTCTTTCTCCCTTAGGGTTTAGAGCGTCGTAAACATCTGATTCTTTGCCCACTCCTAGCGGTTTTCCGAAGGCTTCAAGCACTTCTGCCTTGACTAGGGCGTTTATCGCTAGGCAGTCGTATCCAGCGTAGTTTAAAGTGTACCCCAGATAAGGTCCATGCATCTTACGGATGAGCCGAAACTTGCTGAGTCTGTTTAACCTGAAGTCTGTTTCTTCAACGCCGAAGCCCGTGAATTTTGCGATAACATCCTTTGGAACAAACTCGTGTTTGCTCATGGCAGCCTCTATCACCTGTAAAACTCTGAAGTCTTCGCTTTCAAGTTTACGAAATGTTTGAACCGCGACATCAGCTGATGACATGACAATCAAAATAGAGCTTGTTAACTAATAAGGAATTTTTCTTCCAATAGGGACTACCCCCCCTTATTTTTTGCATAGACCAAAAGAGTTAAACCGTTATGATTTTGGCTGTCTTAACGGATTCCTCAACCATACGTTCTATCGGAAGTTTCTCTTCAGCCTTCTTCACCTTCTCCAACTCTGCCTTTATGGCTGGTTTTTTTGGTGCAGCGCTACAACTCGCAGCTTTTCTTGTTGTAACTTCAAAAACACCGATTTTTCTGGCGGTCTCCTCTGTTTCGGTTTTGTTGAACCCTAAAACCGGACGGTGCACGGGATAGCCAGCAACGGCTTCACTTAATATTCTCAAGTTGTGCAGTGTTTGACTTGCCTGCTCTCCTATGGATTCACCAGTCACTATGCCTCCAGCGTTTTCTGCCTCTGCGATGTGTTCCGCGATGCGGTACATCATGCGTTTGCACAGGATGCACGTCAGTTTCTTTGGAGTTTTCTCAAGGATTTTTCTAATGTTTTCACCGTGAGGGACCATGTACACTTTTCTCGGGAAACCTATGGACCACTCGAAGAGTTTTTTCGCGACGTCTAAGGCTCTCGCGGTTGTCGTTTCATCGGTGAACGGAGCGTTGTCGAAATATACTGGAATGATTGGGCATCCACGCTTCATTACAAGCCAACAAGCCACAGCTGAATCTGTTCCACCGCTTAAAAGACAGATAACTCTGGACTGGGAACCTAGGGGAAATCCGTCCACGCCATGCAGAGTTTCCGTGAAGACGTAAGCTTTTTTGTCTCTAACCTCAACACCTATCGTGTGCTGGGGATTCTTCAAGTCAACCCGGAGATTTCGACCTTTAAACCTTGTTAAGACTTGCTCTCCGACTTCTCTGCAGACATCCATGCTTGAGTACGGGTGTTTTCCAACTCTGCGACATCTAACGGCGAAGCTTGCGTTATTCTTTAACATTTCATCCGCCAGTTCAACAGCCTTTTGAACGACAGCGTCAAGTTCCGAAGTTGTTTCCACGGCTGGAGAGGTTGATGAAACGCCGAAAACCTTTGTCAGTTTTGAAGCCGCTTCTTTAGCTTGTTTCGTTTTTATGTAGATTCTGCCGCGTTTCCGTATGAAAGCCTCGTAGGAAACGTTGTGATGTTTTAAAGTTTTTTTGATGTTTC
>PIYA01000003.1 GCA_003601785.1 Candidatus Bathyarchaeota archaeon | reverse complement strand
GAGCGTCTAAATAGTCAATTGCTTCTTCAGCAACCACAGCGGCTATTTCGGCGCTTACACCAGCGGTTTTGCAGTCTTCACTTACAACCACAAGTCTCCCGGTTTTCTTAACGGATTTGATTATCGTTTGCTTGTCTAACGGTGTTAAGGTTCTAGGGTCAACAACCTCCACACTTATGCCTTCGGTTTCAAGCTTCTCAGCAGCTTCAAGAGCCTTGTGAACCATGTAAAGTGTAGCAACAACTGTCACGTCCTCTCCTTCCCTTTTCACGTCAGCCACTCCGAGAGGAACAGTATACTCCTCTTCTGGAACCTCTCCTTCAATCGGATACAACAGCTTGTGTTCGCAGAAGAACACTGGATTGTCGTTTCGTATGGCTGTTTTTAAGAGTCCTTTCGCGTCATAGGGTGTTGACGGAACAGCCACGTATAAGCCTGGAACGTGCATGTACCAAGCTTCCAAGCTTTGAGAGTGATGCGCTGCGATATTTACGCCCGCGCCGAAGGGTGTTCTAATCACTAAAGGAACCTTCGCTTGACCTCCGAACATGTAACGGATTTTTGCGGCTTGGTTTGCAATCTGGTCCACGGCTAACGCTGTCAAGTCTCCGAACATTATCTCAGCTACTGGACGCATACCCGTTATCGCTGCGCCGACAGCTGCACCTATTATGGCTGACTCTGAAATCGGAGTGTCTCTAACTCTTTCGTCTCCAAACTCTTCCGCCAAACCTTCCGTAACCTTAAAGGCTCCACCCCAGTATCTTCCAATGTCCTCACCTAGCAAGAACACCGTTGGGTCTCTCCGCATCTCCTCTCTTAGCGCTTCTCGCAGCGCTTCCCTATAAGTTATTTTTCGCATGTTAACCTCACCTCTAAATTTTAAGCGTAAACGTCCTCCAAGGCTTCTTCTGGAGCGGGATAAGGACTTTCTACGGCGAATTTAACAGCCTCTTCAATTTCAGCGGAAACTTCCTCTTCAACTCGCTGGATTTCCTCTTCTGCTAAGACGTTTGTTTGTAACAGCTTTTCTCTAAGACGTTTGATAGGGTCTTTACGAAGCCACTCCTCAACCTCCTCTTTCGGTCTGTACTTGGCTGGGTCAACCCTTGAGTGCCCCTTGTGTCTGTAGGTCTTACACTCGATAAGCGTTGGTCCCTCTCCCCTTCTAGCCCTTTCAACAGCCTCTCTGGCAGCTTCATAAACCGCTAGAACGTCATTTCCGTCCACGGTTACGCCTGGGATTCCATAGGATGCGGCTCTGTCGGCGATGTTTTCTATGAGCATAACCCTTGATTGACGTGTTCCCATAGCGTAAAGGTTGTTTTCACAGACAAAAATTACCGGTAACTTCCATATGGCTGCCATGTTTATTCCTTCGTGAAATGTTCCTTGGTTTGAGGCTCCCTCACCGAAGAAACACGCTACAACCTGGTCTGTGCCTCTTAGTTTTATTGATAATCCCGCGCCCATGGCTATCGGTATACCAGCACCTACAACGGCTGTTGCTCCAAGCATGCCCACTTTGAAGTCTGCTATGTGCATCGAGCCGCCTTTACCCTTACAGTAACCCGTTTTTTTACCCAGAATTTCAGCCATGATTCGCTTTGGGTCTGCGCCTTTGGCTATGCAGTGTCCGTGTCCCCTATGGGTGCTTGTTATGTAATCGTCTTTTCTAAGGTTGCTGCAGACGCCGACCGCCACGGCTTCCTCTCCAGCGTAAAGGTGTATGGTTCCTGGAACCATGTTTTGAGCGTAGAGCTCGAAGACTTTCTCTTCGAAACTGCGGATTTCAAACATTTTTCTGTACATTTCAACGAGTTTTTCTCTCGGCAAGTTGATTGTCAAACTTTCATCACCGCTCTAATTATCAGCTTATTCGTTATAGGTTAGAATACTTTTATATTATTTTAACAGTTGTTGATAGTTTACAAAGGATTTAAAATGATTTCAAAAGTTAACTGTGCCATACTGCTTTTATTTCTGGTCAGCCTACCATCTACTCTATACTCGACTCCGCAGTATTCGACGCTGATTACCCAAGCTGATCGTAAAAATTTTCTTAAGTACGAAGTGAACGATGTGTACGTCGAAACCGTTAAACACGTGATTAAAATTTCTAACTTTTATTTCACTAACGTTGCAGGTGGAAAACTTTTCGTTCCGATTATCAAAAATGAAACCAACAGCCACTACGCAATTCTCTACAATGTTTCTTCATCAAACGGAGTTTCATCCACAATTAAAAAGGATGGTTCTGGAAACATCTACGCATACTGGGACAACATAGACATAAGAGGACAAGGAACATTTCAAGTGGAACTGGATTACCACGTGTTCTCCTTCAGTCTTCACTACACGGTTAATTCAAGCCTAATAACGGATTACAATAGCGCTTCAGACATTTACAGAAGATACACTCAACCGGAAGATTTGATAGAGTCTGATAATCCTGAAATCGTTTCAGAAGCAGAAAGTCTCACTTGTAATGTAAGCGATTTCCACGAGAAAGTTCTGAAGATATACGAGTTTGTAAAAAACCACATCCACTATGTTATCCAGCCCGAGGAAAGAGGCGCCTTATGGGCGTTGAAAAACAAGACAGGCGACTGCTCCGAATATTCATATCTCTTTGTCGCCTTGTGTAGAGCCGCTGGAATTCCAGCGAGGGTTCAAGCAGGCTTCGCCTTTCACAGTTTTAGTGAAACTTTGAAAGATGGACACATGTGGGCTGAATATTACTTGGGAAACTATGGGTGGGTTCCCGTGGACGCTACGTGGGGACTGTTTGACGCAACAGATGGGCATCACTTCAGTTCTATCCAAAGTGTGCCGGAGATTATCCCATACGCGAACTACGTGTTCAACTACACGAGTGGACCAGAAGAAGAGTATGTAAAAGATGAACAGCTGGTTTCGACAAAACCCTGCTCTGTAAGCATTTTTAACGATAGCTTTGTGGAAAATGTCGTGAAGACCGTTTCAAAGTTAAGACAAGCGAAATTTACAATTTTAATCGGAAAAATCTTTGGAGCATTCGCACTCTTTCCGTCTGAAGCTAAAGAAGTTAAGCGGACTCTTCTAGAGAGCGAGGTTCAACTGCAAAACGCCATAGAATCTTGGGAGGAATCTCCAAAAATCGCTCAGTCAGAGGCTATTAATGCCTTTGAAAAAGCTGAAAAGGTTGTGCATGACGCTTGGTTGCTCATAGTTAAGACACTAACAGTATTCATCAGCATTCCAGTTATTATTTTGTTAGTTGCATCAATTCTTCTCAAACGACAGCATCAAACCCAGCAGAAAGAGAAAGTTGTAACAGAAGTTTCATTTACGTGAAATTCCTAATCAAGTTAAGGAGAAAACCACCTTGATGGTTGGTATAGTGGGAAAACCGAACACTGGCAAGTCAACATTTTTTAGCGCGGCAACTCTCGCACCAGCCGAAATCGGAAGTTACCCCTTCACGACGATAAAACCCAACAGGGGAATAGGATATGTGAGAACTCCCTGCGTATGCAAAGAATTCAACGTTAAAGACAATCCTGTTAACTCCCTATGCCTCGATGGCATAAGACTAATCCCGGTTGAACTGATAGACTGCGCTGGACTTGTGCCGGGTGCGTGGCAAGGGAGAGGCTTGGGAAACCAGTTTTTAGACGAAGTTCGGAAGGCTGACGCTTTAATACACATAATTGACGCTTCTGGAGGAACAGACTCTGAAGGAAGAGCTTGTAAGCCAGGCGAACATGACCCCTTAGAAGACGTACGGTTTTTGGAACATGAGATAACCATGTGGCTTGTAAACATAATGAAGCGAGACTGGTCAAAGATAGCTAGAACCGCGGAAACAGAATCAAAAGACCTTCTATCCATGCTAGAAGAGCGACTAAGCGGATTGTCAATAAAGAGAAGCCACATATTTGAAGCCTTGAGAAAAACAGGGTTAAACGCTGAAAAGCCAACTCTCTGGAGCGAAGAAGACTTCATAAGATTTGTGGATGCATTAAGACAAATAGCCAAACCAATGCTCATAGTTGCAAACAAAATAGACATTCCAACAGCCGAAGAAAACCTTGAAAGATTGAAAGAGCTGAACTATCTTGTAGTTCCGTGCTGTGCAGAGGCTGAACTCGCATTAAGAAGAGCCGCCGAAAAAAAGCTGATAGACTACAGACCCGGAGACTGCAATTTTAAGATAAACAAGCCTGAACAACTAAACGAAAGTCAAAGAAAAGCTCTGGAAAAGATACGGGAAAAGATTCTACTTAAACACGGCTCAACGGGCGTTCAAGAAGCGATAAACATGGCTTTTTTCAAACTCTTAGGCATGATCACCGTTTACCCCGTTGAGGATGTGGAGCATCTGTCAGACCACAAGGGAAGGGTTCTGCCGGACGCCTATTTAGTGCCTTACGGGACAACAGCCCGGCAACTAGCCTACATGATACACTCGGAACTAGGGGAGAGCTTCATATATGCCGTAGAAGCCAGGGAAAAGAAGAGAGTTGGAGAAGACTACGTGTTAAAGGATAGAGACGTAATATCAATAATAAGCGCCAAGAAAAGAGCGTAGCTGAAATTAACGACCAAACCTTCTCTTACGCTTCTGAAACGTTCTGACGGCTCTTAACAAGTCAATCAAGCGGAAATCTGGCCAATAAACATCTAGGAAACACAGTTCACTGTACGCTGACTGCCACAACAAGAAACCGCTTAGACGCTCCTCTCCAGAGGTTCTGATGATCAAGTCTGGGTCTTGCTTTGGCAGATGTGAAGTGTAGAGGTATCTTTCAAAGACATGTTCATTAATTTTTTCGGGGTTTAGCTCTCCGTTATGTACTTTTTCAGCGATTTTCCTCGCAGCGTCCACTATTTCAGCTCTTCCACCGTACGCAAAGGCTATGTTAAAGAAGTGTTCATCGTATTTTTCCGTGGCTTTTTCCACGTCTCTCACAAGTTTCTGCAGTCTTTCGGGCAGCAATTCCACTTTGCCGATAACCTTAACCCGAACACCGTTCTTGTGTATCCTTTCATCAGTTAGAAGCTTCTCAAACTCCTTTCCAGCTATTCTCATAATCTCCTTCACTTCTCTTCCTGAACGGAGAAAGTTCTCCGTTGAGAAGGCATAAACGGTGACGGATTTCACTCCAAGGTTTAAGCACCAGTCGAGGAGTTGTTCAACTTTTTCGGCGCCTTTTTCATGTCCAAACCATGGGTGAAGAGATTTTTGTGAAGCCCATCGGCGGTTTCCGTCTAGAATTACTGCTATGTGCTCTGGTTTTGTTCCGTTTTTAACTTGGCGCCAGAGCCATTTTTCATAAATCTTGTAGGCTCCGATTATTGATAACAGTGTTTTCAGCATTTGACTATCTGAACCTCGCGTGTTCTAATGCGTGGGCGCATGGACAGTTACGCTTGTGTGGTAGAGTCTCAACGGTTTTAATTAAAAGTTGCTTAATCTTCGGGATAACCTGCTTGGAAACCTTTGAAACCTCAAGGGCTGTCAGTCTCTCCTGTATGCCCGCAGCCATGTTTGAGACGTAACAGATAGGTGCGTAACAGATTTCAAGCTCCCTTGCAAGCACAGCCTCTGGCACCCCAGTCATCCCAACGACGTCACAACCTAAACGTCTGAACATCTCTATCTCCGCTGGGGTTTCATAGCGGGGGCCTTCCGTACAGACGAGCACAGCTCTATCCCAGACTTTCAATCCGAGTTTTTCAGCGTTCTCAACCAGCAGCTTCCGAATTTCAGGACAATACGGCTGGGAGAAGTCAACATGAGTCACCGGCTCTTCATCGTAAAAGGTTGTGGAGCGAAGTTTTGTGAAGTCGATAAAGTCGTGTGGAACAACAAGGTCTCCGGGTTTAAAGTTTAAATTTATCGCACCGACAGCGTTTGTAGCTAAAATTCTCTCCACACCAAGCTGATAAAGCGTATAAATGTTCGCTTTGTAATTTATTGTATGCGGGGGAAGGGAATGTTCTGGACCGTGCCTTGGAAGAAACACAACTTTTTCTCTGCCTATCCTTCCTATTGATATTGGTGGAGCTACCCCGTAGGGTGTTCCTAAACGCAACTGTTCAAATTCTTTAAACAACACTTTTTCGAAACCCGTTCCACCGATTACCGCTATTCTAACTTTCTCCGAATTCTCCAATTTTTTCCTCGTTCTCCTTGAAAAATTCCTTTGCAGATCTGTGGATAACGAAGATTATCAGAACGGAGGCTATGCCTATTAAAACACCCACGATTATGGAGAATATGAGTTTTTCATAACCCATCTCCGGGCTTATGAGTATGTCGGATGTTCCGTCTAGAATCTGTCTAAACCAGCCTGTCAAAACTATCAGAGCCGCGTTCCGTAAAAGCCTGACGTCTCGTTCAAAATACTGCTGCAGAGCCTTGCCCAGCAGCAACGCGCAGACACCGACAACAACCAAGTCCATAGAGCCTTTAAGAAAATAACCTGTAATCTGTGGAAGTATCTCAAGCCAACCAGCGGGAACTTCCGGTGTTGAAATGTTTGTTGTCACGTTTACCACTCCCAAGTAGACGCTGACAGCGATGCATAGCACTCCCGCGATCATGGAAAACTTTGAAATCTGTACTTGGAGAGGTGGTGGAGTGTACTCTTTAACCCATTTGTAAAAGTTTTTGGCAGACTTGTCAACTCCGAAGCCTTTCACCAACATGAACACGCTGACCACGAAGATGAAGGCTATCCAGTAATAGTAGAGCATGTTGAAAATTGAGAGAATCCCTAAAATTAGAAAGAGAAGCCCCGGCAAACCTAACGCGATGCGAGAATAGCGTGGATTTTCAACTAACATCTTAAAATATTTAGTGAAAAGGGCGGCTGTCTCCTCGATTGATTCGCTGTGCTTCATCACTATTCTCCTAACAGATGAAACAGGCACTCTTGACTCAACCAGCGGAAGAACAGCTTCGTCTGAATACCCGTCGCTGACGAGAATAACCTCGTTTGCGGGAAAAGATTTCAATAATTCCTTTAGTTCTGCAACTATTTTTCTGTCGGCACTCACTCCGCCAAGTTCCGAACCGGATATAGATGCTATCTGAAAAGCCTCGTCTTCCTTTCCTTCGCTTTGTAGTCTGTCATAGATGCGAATAGCCTCAAACATGGCGTTTGCGTCGGGTTCTTCAGGATCTATCAGAGCCAAGGCTACCGCAGCGTTAAGGTTTTCCTCTCTTCCTAAAACTGGAGTCTTCACTTTCGCTTTTGTTCCTAAATCATCATCCCTATCCACGCAGAGGATTAGAATTCTCTTCTGCTCTCTTTTTTCTTCCGTTGTCATCTATTCGTTTTTCTCCATTATTATTTATAGAAGATTTACTTTAATCTTGTTTTCCCGCATCCTTCTCTGTGAGAATTTTGAACTCCTCCCAGGTTAGTTTTTCTCCTCGTTTCAGCTTTTCCTCTGCGTGTTTCTCAATTTTTTTCCTCAAGGCTTCTTCGCTCTTCTTTCGCTCTTTCTCTTCTTCCTTCCGAATTTCTTGTCTTAACTTTTTGATTTGGTTCAGAATGGCAGCCATTTCGCTATTTTTTGCTCTTGCTTTTTCCCTTGTTTTCAGAAAATTCTGATGCATCCCATCAGCCTCTGTCTTAACTTTTTTCATCTCTTTTATTCTCTCAAGCATCCTTTCATGGAGTCTCTGGCTTTCTTCAGCTCTTTCCGTCAGTTCTTCGTGATAGTTTCTGCTTTTTTCCCTTAGAGCTTCGATTTCTGCTTGCAGTTCAAGCCTTTTTTCTCTTAATCGTTTGATTTTCTCATGGATTTTCACCTGAGCTTCCAGCTTCTTAACGCGTTCGATAAATTCTCTCTCTTCCTGCAGACTTAACGGGTTTGTCTGAATTTCCCACTCTATTTTTTCAACTTCTCTCTTTAAAGTTTGAAGGCTTTTTGAAGGCTTTTTAGCCACCAAAACTTTGATTTCTCGTCTTAACTTTTTCAGTTCTTCTATTTTTTCAAGGATTTCCGCTTTCGTCCTTTCTCGCAATTGTTTTAACTCTTTAACCTTCTCGTTTAACTTGTCTCTCTCTTTTCTGAGTTCACGAATTTCAAGGCTCAAAATTTTGACTCTTTCATTAAGCTTATTCCTTTTTTCCATCAATGTCTCCGCTTCAGCGTTTAACTTGTCTCTTTCCTTCTTTAACGCTGAGAGCTTCTGGTTTAACTCTTTGATTTTCCGAGTTTTCTCTTCCCTTGACAATCACTTTTCCTCTTTTGCTCTGTCCATTTCAAAATCTGCTGGATTAATTTTGCTCCCCTTTTTGATGTGAAAAGTGGCAGTTTCCAGTTTTCTTTGATTTTCCATCTTGTAACCACTTGATCTTCAACCTTTTTGAGAAACGGTTCTTTGTATAAGAGTATTCCTCTTCTCTGCCAGAGGGGAGTCTTCGCTAAGTTAACACCGTGTTTAAATAATGTTTCATGCAGCTCTTCCGTTTTTAATCCCTTGAGTTTTTCAGCTATCTCTGCGGGTTTGCATCCGATTTTTCGGAAAATCCAATATGCGTAAGCATTGTTATGATTTCTCCAAGCGTTCAGTTGCCTCCAACTCAAGTAATCCAGTATTTTATTTTCGTTTTGAGCGACGATCACGCGGGAGTCAAAAGCCACAATACTTCTTTCTTTAAATTTTTCCTCAATACTTAACGAGAAGGAGCTTGAAACAATACTCGCTAACACAGAGTTCACCTTTTCAACTCTCCCACTAAAAGGAACAGCTTTTAGAAACAGACAGTTCAGTTCATCGCTTGCAACAAAAATCAAAGCTGGATTAAACCCTTTCTTGAACAACATCCTCCCAGAAAAAACCAGACATTCCGCAATTTTCTTGTCAAACGGTTTTTCAACCTTCAAGGTTTCTGAAAGCTTTTTAAACCTCCATCCATCCAGCCTTATGAAAAAAGGCGTTTCAGGCAGAATGTGCATTCTTGAGAATACTTCCCGCTCTGTCCACTTCTCATACTTGTTCAAATTTTCCTCTTGCGTCATTGCTTTACCGCTCTAACTTTTATGTTAAATGCGTTACTAATTGCTTTTGTCAAGTATGTCGATTTTTCGGTTCCTTTACAAACAAGACCTGAATTACTATGCAGACAATCACAAGTCCGAATGATAAGAAGAAGAGTGAAGCTGGAGAGACATTTTCGTATAAGAAACCACCCGTCAAACCCCCGAACGCCATAAGCACATACGTGAGAAACTGGCTGCATCCAACCTCCTTTCCACGAAGTTCTCTCGGGACAAGATCAGCCTCCATAGCCGAGTATCCAGGCATGAAAAGAGCGTTGCTGATTCCCCATAGGAAAAAGCTTAGGTAAAGCAGAGGCATGTTTCCGTAAAGGAACAGTAGTGGGAATGGAGCATACAAAAGCCATGAAAGAAGTAAACATCTCGCTCTCCCATACTTATCTACAAGCTTTCCGGAAGGAAGAGCCGCGAATATTGTTATCGTGGTCAGCCAAGTAATCAAAATTGCCCATTCAAATCCTTTAACATTTAGAATTTGCGTAGCGTAGAGCACTAGGTAGGCATCCATTAAAGCATATGAGAAACTTCCAATGTTATTTATTATAAAGAGGAAAAACATAGAACGCGGAAGAATTTTCCATACGCTGAAGCTTTCTTTTACTGCATGAGGATAAGCCTTTATTAGGTTCTTCAAGTTTTTCCCTTGATTTTTAACGTTTCTCAAGGTTTCTTTGAGTCTTATTCTTATGAGTGCCGCTGTTAAATAGAAAGCAGCTACTAAGAGAAAGCCTATTCGAACTCCCTCGAGCGTTCCATAGTACAAGAAGAGTATTCCTGCTATTGGTGGTGCGGCTAGGGATGCAACGTTTGAAATGAACATTATAATAGAAAAACCTACTCCCCTTTTCTCTGGAGGTATAGAATCTGCGGTGATCGCGGAAAGTGCGGGCTGATAGATTAGACATAGATTTTGTATTATGACAGCGAGTAGCACAACTTCCCATGATGGGGCGAAGGCGAATATCAGGTTTGAAACGGCTACGCCGAAGGTCATTGAGACTATAAGCCATCTTCTACCATAGGTATCCGCTAAGTATCCTCCTAAAAACTGAACCGAAGCTAGCACCATAAAAGATGTGAAGTTTACCACACCGATGATGAAAGGCGTACCGCCTAATTCTTCGATGTACAATGAAAAGTAAATGTAAGGGATATTGCCGACTAGGTCCATAAGCACCCAGCTGAGAATTAGCACTAGGAGATTTCCGCGAATGAAGCCAAACTCACGTCTAACTCTAGAAAGTAAACCCAAAAATTTCACCTCAAACAAAGGTAACGCTTCTAACCTTTACGCTCAAGAGAGCTATACTACCACGATAGCCCTATACCGAAGTCAAGAAAATCATCAAGCGTCACCTTTTGCACAGCCTAATCTGGTTTGTAAAATAAGCTTATAAATCTTTAGAATGTTAGAATGTTAAAAGGCGTTTCACAATTCTAAGATTATTCTTGCATCCACAGTTTTTGCTCCTTTTTCATAAACCATTATAGGGTTTAAGTCAAGCTCTTTAATTTCTTGATGCTCCATAACAAGTCTCGACGTGTTCAACAAAATATTAACTATGGCTTCTATGTCCGCTGGAGGTGTGTTTCTGTATCCTTTCAGAAGAGGGTAAGCTCTAACCTCCTTGATCATCTCCTCTGCCTCATCCCTTGTTAAAGGCGCGATTCTAAAAGTTACGTCTTTCAAAACCTCCACGAATATTCCACCCAAACCGAACATCAAGGCTGGACCAAACTGAGGATCTTTGATCGCGCCGACGATTATTTCTGTTGAGGATGGAGCCATCTCTTGGACCAACATGCCGACTATCTTTGCGTTCGGCTTATGGTTTTTAACGTTTTCCATTATTTGTTTGTAGGCGTTTCTCACGTCTTCCGCTGTTTTCAGACCGACTATGACGCCTCCAACATCTGATTTGTGAATGACGTCTGGAGAAATTATTTTTAGAACCACCGGATAACCTATTTCATCTGCAAAACTTACAGCTTCAGCCTCATTTTTGGCTATCCGAAAATCCGTGACGGGAATGCCGTATTCCTTGCATATACTTTTAGCTTCAGGTTCAAGCAGAAACTTTCTCCCTTCCTCTCTAACTTTGCTGAAGATTTCTGATGCGGTATCCATGGCTGTTCCTCCTAGAATAGCAATATGGGTGCACTAAGTCTTTTAAAGCTTTTAAAATGTTACGGCTCAAGTTTAATGTTCAATTTATCACCTGTAAATGCCGCTGTTCTTCAGTTTTGAATATTTTAGGAAATCGCTAAGGATGCGAAGACTTTTGCGTCGTTGACAAGGTTTTTTATTTTTGAGTACTCGTTTGGTTGGTGGGCTGTTTCGTCTATTGTGCTCCAGACCACCGCTGGAATGTTTATTCTTCTAAAGAAAGCTGCGCATGTTCCTCCGCCTATTCCTCCAACTTTTGGTTCTATTCCTCTCAGAACCTTTATCGCTTTTCTTAACATGAGAACGATTTTGGAGTTGGGATCCGTTGGTTTGGGAGCGACACTTCTACTTAGTACGTTAATCCTTATTTTTGCGCCTGTTTTCCTTTCGAACTCTTCTGCAAGGTTGTGGATATCCTCTAATATTTCTTCTAAGTTATAGTTTGGCAGTATTCTACAGTCAAAGTGGATTACGTCTTCTCCGGGAATTATGTTCACGGCGTCCACGTTTCTATCTTTCTTGGTGGGTTCAAACGTGCTTTCGGGTGGGTCGAACTTTTCGTCTTTAAGCGAGTATTTCTTGTGTAGAAACTTATCTAAGGCTATGGCGTACTCCATTCCTATTCTGTGAGCGTTTAATCCTTTTTTGGGTGTGCTGGCGTGGGTTTGCTTTCCAACAGTGTTTATTCTAAGCCATAAGGCGCTTTTCTCAGCTATCTCTATGAAACTTCCATCTTCGTTTCCGCCATCTGGCACAAGTATCAGATCATTCTTTTTGAAAAGTCCCTGTTTTATCAAATGTTGTATTCCATACTTGCTTCCTTGTTCTTCATCTGCGACAAAAGCCAAGGCTACGGTTCTTTTCGGTTTTACACCCAAATTTTTTAGGGCTTTAACCGCGAAAATTGATGCAACGAGTGACTGCCCGTTGTCTTCGCTTCCACGCCCGTAAATTTTTCCTTCTTTGACTACTGGTTCGAAGGGTTTGGTTACGGTCCAGAGGCTTTCTTCTCCAGGTGGGACGACATCCATGTGAGTTATTATCCAGAGATTCTCAGCCGTGTTCTCTCCGTAGTAATAAGCTATGATGTTCGGTCTCTTGTTAGATGGAACCCTGTCATCTTCAGCGTCATAACGTTCTATCCTGTCAAAGCCCACGTTTTCTAATATCTGTGTCAGCCTTTCAGCTTTCTTTAACTCTCCCTCTCCACCGTTTTCAGGAGCTATCGCCGGAATTCGGATGAGCTCCATCAAAGTTTCAACCATCTCATTTTTTTCATTTTCGATTTCTGAGAGAATTTTTGCAGATTGCATAGTGCCACCTTTGATAATTTGAACTACATTAAGTCTTTTCAATCTTTAACGTTTTTGACTCTGCTAAAAGATGAGAATGTTGGATTTAGCTTAGTTCTTGTAACGCTCTCAACCTTTTCACAATATTTGGATGCGTTGAGAAGATTTCGATGATTCTGTCCATGGTTGTTATCTTTCGTGATAGAATTTCCTGAACCATTCTTTGATCGCTTGCTGTCATTCTTGATATGTGCACGGAATCAGTTTCTGTTCTGTCCGGGTCTGCGATGAACAGGGCTTTGAACGCGTTTAGGTGTTGTGCTTCTTTCCTCGCTCTTCCCATGCCTCTGGTTGTGTGGACAATTCTCGCTAGGGCTCTTGAGAGTTTTTGCGGTCCGTCTTCAACTATGGATGCGCTGTGTCTGTCAGCGTAGTATTCGCGAAGTCTGCTTAGGTATAGTATGAAGATGTTCAGGATCCATGAGAAAATCATGAAGCCTATGCCTAATAACGCTGCTCCTCCACTTTCGTTTCTTCTTTCAAACATGGAGGAAAGCATAAGCGAGTAACCTATGTAATAGAAGAGCGCTGGCAAAAGCGAGACAAACATCATTATCTGCACGTCTCTATGCTTTAAATGTCCAAGTTCATGTCCCAGAACTGCCTCGATTTCATCGTAATCCAAGTTTTTCAGCAAACCGCTTGTGACCGCCACACGGGTTCCAGCTATTGGTGAACCGTATGCGAAAGCGTTCGGAATAGGTATCTGCGCGAGCATGAGTCTAGGCTTTTTTAAACCGCTTTTCACGCTGAGGTTTTTAACTATTTCGTGAAGTCTAGGATTTTCATGTTCAGGTATCTCTCTAACACGGTATAAAGCGTCAATTATGTAAGGTGCGATCAGCCATTGTAAAATGTTGAATGCAGCCACTAAGACGCCTAAAGTTATCCAACTTAAAGAGCCTATCCAAAACAGAATAGCAGTGAACACCAACGTGGATAAACCTATTATCACAGCTAAGGTTCCTATCATAGACAACCTAAGCTTCCAGATGCTCACCGTTCCACACCAATTAACGTTCACAATTAACACTTGTTTATAAACTTTTACCGTAACATTTTCCAAGCTCTCTTACAGAATACTGGCGGGCCCGCCGGGAATTGAACCCGGGACCCCCGGGTTTCTCTGCAAACTTGTTTGCTTAAAAGCCCGGTGCTCTATCCTTGCTGAGCTACGGGCCCTTTTCTCTTTCATCTAGAAAAGTTTTGAAGGTGCTTTTTAGTATTTCGATTAAAAAGGGGGTTTTGGATAAAAGTTAGGGTTTGGATTGAACTTTTAGGAGGCTTGTTATGAAGTTTTTGATTTTGTCGTTTGCGCTTAAAATTGTCTCTATCGTTTTCTTTCCCTTTTCCGTGAGCTTGTAAACTCTTTTCCTCTCGTTCCATGTTCCCTCTATTAGTCCGTTTCTTTCAAGCGAGTATAGAAGCGAATATACCGTTCCTGAGCTTACGAGGAGATGAAACTTGTTATGTATGAACGAGATTACGTCGTATCCGCTCATGGATCCACGTCTCAGTTCTGCGAGGACTATGATGTCCATGAAGTTTTTGATTATCCTTTCGTGCATTTTTTTCAGTATTTTTCCTTCCAATTTTCCACCGCCAACTATTATTGTTAACGCAGCCATGTTTATTCACATTTTAACATTTTAACTCAGATATAAATATTTAAATTTTATTCTAATTCAGAATTTGAAGTTGAAACAGAATATAACATATATAAATTCCCCGCGCCTGTTTTTGATACTTAAGAACGCTAAATTTGAATTTTCTAAGTATTTAACGGGTTCAAATGTTTCCATTTTTGGTGCTATAAGAAACTAGTGAAGCTTATAGTTTTTAAAGCATGATTTTTCATTTAAAGGTCCCAAACTGCTTTTTTTATCAACCAGCGATATATCTACATATTAATAAACGTTATTTCCTTCTTTAGCGGCTAAAAAACTGATGGTGTTAAATTTGATTTCGTGGAAGCACTCCTTTGACAAAATAAATGAAGAATTTGAGATTGTGAAGAAAAAGAAGCAAGCTTTGGACAGTTTACTCAGCAACGGCAGGATCTCCCAATCCACTTACGACCTATTTAACAAGGAGATCGAGAACGCAATAGCTGAGATCGAAAGGCAACAGACAGCTCTGCTTGAACGGATGAACTCCAAAGTTGAAGAGCTTAAACAACAGATAAAAACTTTAGAGATACTTCTGGCGAACTTTGAGATTCAACACGTGATGGGCGAGATCAACGAGGAGGAATATCAAAGGGAAGTCGACCTTTTATCCGCAGGGCTTGAAAACGCAAGGCAAGAGTTGGCAGCGATTCAGGAAGCCGTTAACCAGCTTTCAAGCGCTGTGGAGACGGAAGCTGAAACTGTACAGCCAGAAGCGGAACAACCGAGCGAAGAGGCTGCGGTTCAGCCTGAAATTGAGGTTTCAGAAGAAGAAACTTCAGTTATAGAGTCTGAGGAAATATCCGAAGAAACCGTTCAAGAAGTCCCACAAGAGCCTTCAGTGGAAGTTGCCGAGGTAGAGTCGATTCAGAATCAGCAAGAGCAAGAGCAACCGCAAGAAGTTCCGTCTGAAACACCTTCCCAGAGTGTGGAAGAGCAACAAGAACAACAAATGGAAGAGGTAGAGGCTGAAGAAGAGAAAAACGAAGAATAACAGCAAAATTTCCCTCTTTTTCTTTCCGCAATAGCTTTTATACGAGTATCACTATGTTTTGAGAGTGAATCAGGATTTGTCCGGAAAAGTTGTCATAACATATCATGAAAAGTTTAAGCAGTATGACCTAGGCGAAGGACACCCGTTTAGAGGGGACAGGTTTATAAATGCAATGAGGTTGTTTGAGAGTCAAGGCTTGCTTAAGCTTCCTCAAATAATTATTGTTAAGCCTAACCCTGCCTCAAGGAATGACTTGTTAAGAGTTCATGATGAAAAATATGTTGATTTAATCTTCCGTTTGGCAGAAGAACGCAAGCCTTACGATATCGAAACTCCTGTTTCTCCAGAGATTCTTGAGGCTGCCATGCTGATTGTTGGTGGTGCGATTGAGTGTGGAAAAGCCGTTTATGATGGTACGGCTCAGAGTGCAGTTTCTATTGGTGGCGGTTACCATCACGCTGGAAGGAGTTACGGCGGCGGTTTCTGTCTGTTTAACGACGTAGCCATCCTCGTTGAATATTTGAGAGCGAATTACAATGTGAAACGTTTTTTGATATTGGATCATGATGTCCACTTTGGGAATGGAACAAGCGACATATACTACAGAGACCCAACCGTGCTGTACATTTCGCTGCATCAAGACCCCCGCACAATTTATCCGGGAACAGGATTTGTCCGGCAGATTGGAGAGGGTGAGGGAAAAGGATACAACGTTAACGTTCCTTTGCCGCCTGGAACGGGCGACGAAACATATATTTACGCTTTAAATGAGATTTTCGTTCCTTTAGCTGAGGAGTTTAAACCTGAAGTCATAATCACGAACGGTGGAAGCGATCCACATTTCGCGGACATGCTTGGAGATTTGAGTTTGACAGCCAAAGGCTTTTTCAGTTTATCTTGCACAATTAAGGCGGTGGCTGAGAAGGTTTGTGGAGGAAAACTTGTTTTGATGGCTGGAAGCGGATATAATCCAACAGTTTTGCCGATTTGTTGGTACGCCCTCGTTGCAGGAGTGGTTGGACTGAAGGATATTCGCGTCAAAGAACCGTATAACCCGCCTAATGAACCTTCACATTGCCGAAAAACCGTTGAAAACACTGTTGAGGAATTGAAAAGATTGTTGAGAGAAAAATGGAAATGTTTCGGATGAATTGGAAACGTTAAAAACTATCTTTTGAAGAATCAGCGATTCTTTTGAGGATATCTGTTTCTATTTCTACTATTTTGTCTGTGTCAAAAACAGGCTTCTGTTCCACACCCGTCTCGTCCGTGTACACTAACACCATGTAAAATTTTTTCGTCAATGGAAAGGCTAGAAAACCCAGCAAGCCTGTGAGGAGGAGGTTCATTGTTGAAATCTTATCTCCTTTCACGTGGTAAACATCTGTGATTTTTTCGTAGGGAATCTTTGCGTTGAATTCGGGTATTTCTAAGAACTTCGACGTTAAATTCAGATGAACTTTCATTCGTTTCTGGAAGGCTCTGTGTCCGTTAAGGTATATGACTTCATAACTGCGGTGACTTACCTCTTTTCTTGATGAAAGCAACATTTCTCACCGTTTTCCTCTGTTATTTTGTGGATTCTACTTTTTCTCGACTGGTTTTACGATGACCGCTGTTCCGTAGGCTGAGAATAGTGTGGCTGTTCCTTGGAGTATGTCGCTTGTTTCAAAGTCAACGCCTATTATGGCGTTTGCCCCCATCCTCTTCGCCTTTTCAACAAGTCTATCCAATGATTCTTTCCTAGCCTTTTCACATTCAGAAGTATAGGAAGTCACTTCTCCACCGAAGACCCCTTCGATGCTTGCGACGAATTTTCCTCCAACCCCTCTCGTTCTCACCGTTAGTCCGTGGACTGGACCCAAAATTTTTACGATTTCGTATCCTGGTAAGCTTGGTGTTGTGACTACTATGATTTCTTTTTCGCTCATGTTTCCATCTGTCCTTGCTGTTAAAATAGTTAATGCTATTAATTTAGTTTGTCTAGCATTTTAGTTTAAAGGTGTTTGGAATGAAGGACATGGAGAGTGTTCGTGAACAGTTTCCCGTGACAAAGAACAAGGTGTTCTTGAATCATGCCGCTGAGTCTCCTCTTCCAAAACCCGTAGCAGATGCGGTGCACAAGTATGTTGAAGAATTTTCGAATTTCGGAGAGAGTTCGATTGAACTGGAAGACCGTGGAAAATCCCTGTTCGCGAAGCTAATAAACGCGAAACCAGAGGAATTAGCCATCGTTGAAAACACCTCGATGGGTTTAAACATAGCTGCAAACCTTCTGCGCTATCCGCCCGGTTCAAAGATTGTCACAACAGACATGGAGTATCCTTCGGTTGTTTATCCGTGGCTTCGTAAAAGTCTACCCGTAAAGGTTCATTACGTGAAAAATGTTAATGGAAAAATATTGTTAGAAGACATGGAAAAAGCTGTGGATGATAACACCGTGGCTGTTGTGATAAGCCACGTCGAATATTTCAACGGTTTCCGCAACGATTTAGGAGCCATAAGCGAGATAGCCCATGAACACGGAGCCTACGTGATTGTTGACGCGATACAATCCGCTGGAGCTGTGAAAATAGATGTTAAAAAAGACGATGTGGATTTTCTCACATGCGCGTGTTACAAGTGGCTTTTGGGTCCACCGGGAGCTGGCTACCTATACGTTAAAAGGGAACTTGTTGAAAAGTTTGAACCGCCTCTTGTCGGTTGGTTAAGCGTTAAACCCGAAGTTTTTGAGACAATAGACTTCTGGGATATCTGGAGTTTGAAGCTTTCAGAGACAGCAAGTCGTTTCGAGGTTGGCACACCGAGTTTCATAAGCATCGCAGGGATAATCCAAGCGTTGAAGATGTTCTTGGATTTTGGAATGGAAAACGTTGAACGGAGAATACTGAAGCTGACAGACTATCTAATAGAAACCGTTAAAGATTTAGGGTTGAAGCTTCAGACGCCGGAGGAAAAGCAATATCGTTCCGGAATAGTTAACTTTAAAATCTCTAATCCAAAAGAACTCGCTGAAAAACTGAACGGCAAAAACATCGTCGTCTCAGCAAGGTCTCATGGAATAAGAGTTTCACCGCACTTTTACAACATCGAAGAGGAAATCGACACACTTATGGAAGAGGTTAAACGGTGGAACCAAGCCTAAATGTTCAGAATTGAAAAGGTTGACGAGAACAATAAACAACGCGTAATTGATTTTCTCAAGTTAGATGTTGTCAAACACGTATTTGCGTTTTACGACATCCAATTTAAGCCGAAACATACAACCATGCATGTGGCTTTTGAAAACGGACAGGTGAAAGGGTACGTTCTGGTCTACACAGCCTTGGAGTTTCCAAGCGTTGTACTGGAAGGTGAAATAGACGCGGCGAAAGAACTTGTTGAACATGTGAGTGAAAAACGTTTCATAATGCACACTCCACCAAGTTTACTCCCAATCGTGAAGGAAAAGTTTCCGGACGCAAAAACCTATGTTGAGGACTGGATGCTCGTTGAAAGAGGAAAAGCAAGATTCTTCAGGTCAAACCTTGTACGCAGATTAAGCACTAAAGGCGATGCTGAAGAATTAGCCGAGCTTCTCTCAACAAGAGGAGAACGTCCAAGGGGCACCGTGAAGAAGTATATGGAGATGATAAAGAAAATGCCTGTCTACGGAGTTTTCATAAACAACAACCATAAACTAATCTCCTACGCTGGCTCATTCATTCAACTACCGCAAGTGTGGATGATAGGTGGAGTCTACACGCATCCGCAGCAAAGAAACAAGGGTTACGCGACGTTAGCAACATCTGCGGTGACTCAAGAGGCTTTAAGAAAAGCCGAAAAAGCGGCGTTGTTTGTTAGGTCGAATAATTACCCAGCCATCCGAGTTTACGAAAAGATTGGTTATAGAAAGATAGGTGAGAAAATATGGGTTGATGTTAGAACAGGGTTAAAACCCTAAATTTTAAGCGTGTTTCTCCAGAATTTTTTTCAGCAAACTTATGGCAGACCACGCTGCAAGGGCACTTGTCCTAGGGTTTTCTGGATGCGGTTCGTTCGCAAATTTAAACTGCATGTCACCGTGTTTCCATTTAACCCTGATTTCATGCACGTTTCTCTCCACCTTAGGGTCTGAAATCACCCGCACCTTCACTTTTTCCGGTTTTGTTGTCAAAGCTAAAGTGGCGGCAACATTCATTTCCCTTGGGAAACGCCTGACGGCTTCTCTAGCACTTCCTTCAAAAACCGTTTTTTCCTCTCTGTTATTCATATCTAGAGCTTTAGGGTTCTTCCTCGTAGTCAAGACAACTTCATTCACTCCAGCGGTCATGGCGCTGGAAATCGCGTCCAAACCACCTATGGCTCCCGATGGTATGTGAACTTTTTCGCTCTTCACCTTTGAATCCAGAAGTGCTCCCACACTCATAACTATCAACTCGATGTTTTCTGTCAAAATTCTGTCTATGTACTCCTTAACCGCCTGTTGAGATGCTGCTTCAACTATAACCGTTGGTTTAAGCCTCAGCATTTCCTCTAGACCTTTCACAACGGTGACGGGAACATGCAGGGAATCTCTGATTTTTTCAGCCCTTTCCACGTTGCGGTCGTAAAGAATCAGCTCGTCGCATTTTATGATCCCCTTTTCTATTGCGTTTGAGATTAGGGTTCCTATCGCTCCGCATCCTATTATCCCAACTTTTTTCAATCTCATCATCTTCTAATGCTTTTAATATTCAGCTACAAATCTAACGTTGCCGTAAGGCTTAACCTCTCTGCCCTCACCAGTTGACGCTACAATCTCTATTTTCAAGGCTTTGCAAGTGCCGGTTATGTCCTCTCTTCCTCTCTCTATCGATTCTGCTATATCTTTTTCTCCAGCGTAAATTGTTAGCTTTTTGATTTGCGTGTTCAGAGGCATGCGTTTTTCAGCTTTCTCCCTTCTAACTTCAGTTATTACAGCCATTATTAGATCTCCACTTTTTTCAGCTTCTTCATCCATAAGTTTCTCGTTTACCGCAGGCCAAGGGGACAAATGTATGCTCTCGTAACCCTTTTCCTCAGCGTACATTGTTTGGTATATCTCCTCCGTTATGTGCGGTGCAATCGGCGCCAAAAGCTGCAAGATTCTGTATAAAACCGTGTACAGCGTGTACTGTGCCGCCCTTTTCTTCTCTTCCCCGTAGACTTCAGGCTTGTACAATCTGTCTTTCACGGCTTCTATGTAACAGTCGCAGAGAACGTGCCAAGCGAAGTTGCGGATCTCATCCGTAGCTATGTTGAACTGACAGTTCTCTAGAGCTTCTGTCACCTTCTCGGTCAGTTTTTCAGCCTTGCTCAGAATCCACCTGTCTAATGGCTGGAGAGCATATTCTTCTTCGTCTGGTTTGTAATCTTTCAATTGATGGCTCACAAAGCGTGCCGCGTTCCAAAGTTTGATCAAAAAACGCCAGCCAAATTCAACATCTGGCCATCGGAACGGTATATCAGAACCCGTAGCACCGCCACCCGCAGCCCACTGCCTTGTCGCGTCTGCACCGTACTTTGAAAACACCTCGGAGGAAGCCACGTAATTGCCCAGAGACTTGTGCATCATCCTCCCATCTGTCCCCAGAACCATGCCGTTAATCAAGCAGCTCTTGTAAGGTTTCTCATCAAACAAGGCCAAATGCCTAACCATCAGATAGTAAGCCCATGTGCGTATAATATCTATACCCGAGGCGTGCAAGTCGGCAGGAAACAGTCGCTTCCAGTCCTTCCGATCAGGCCAGCCAGCGTGTACGGCGCAAGTTATTGACGAGTCCATCCACGTGTCCAAGACATCTCTTTCCGGTTCAAACTCCGTTGAACCGCATTTCGGGCACTTGTCGATTTTTGGTTTTTCCACTCGGGGATCTATTGGTAACCATTCTGGTTCAGCCAAAATTGTTTCCCCACAATTCTTGCAGTACCATATGGGTATTGGTGTTGCAAAGACCCGCTGTCGGGATATCACCCAGTCCCAATCCAAGGATTTCGCCCAGTCGATCAGCCTGTATTTCATGTAGTCTGGATACCATGTGATCTCAAGCGCTTCCTTTTCAACGCGATCTGTGAGAATTCTCGTCTTCATAAACCATTGCTTTCTGTCAAGAATCTCTATCGGAGTGTGGCATCTCCAGCAAACACCTACCTCTTGCTTTATGTTTTCTATTTTTTCAAGCAACCCTTCTTTCTTCAAGTCTTCAACTATGGCTTTTTTTGCTTCTTCTATCGTTAATCCCACGTACTTTCCAGCGTTCTTGTTCATTCTTCCCTTTTCATCTATGCACTGTATAACTGGCAGTTTGTGTTTCGCAACGGTTTTCACGTCGGCTTTGTCTCCGTATGTACATATCATCACAACTCCTGTTCCGAACTCTGGATCCACATCCTCGTCTGTTATGATTTGCACTTTCCTGCTGGTTGTCGGTACATGAATCTCTTTACCGACGTATTCCTTGTAACGCCCGTCGTGAGGATTCACAGCAACCGCTACGCATGCTGGAATAAGCTCAGGTCTCGTGGTGGCTATCATCAAAAAACCGTTGTTTTCAACTTTGAACTTGATGTAGTGTAACTTAGCTGTTCTCGTCTGATACTCCACTTCAGCGTCCGCTATGGCTGTTTCACATCTCGGACACCAGTTTATCGGATGCTTCCCTCGATAGATGAACCCCTTTTTATAGAGGAGCACGAAGGACAGTTGGGTGCGCCTCCAATAGTCAGGATCCATTGTTTTGTACTCAGTTTTCCAATCTATTGAACATCCAAGTCGTGTAATGGCTTCCTTCATTTTTTTGATGTACTCATCCACGTGCTCTTCACACAGTTTTCTAAACTTATCAGTGGGGACATCCGTCTTTTTGATCCCATACTTCTTTTCCACTTCCACTTCCGTGGGTAACCCGTGGCAATCCCATCCCTGAGGGAAAAACACGTTGTAACCTCTCATACGCTTGTATCTGGCTACTATGTCAAAGTATGTCCAGTTCAAAACAAGACCCATGTGAAACTCGCCTGAAGGATAAGGCGGCGGAGTGTCAATGCTGAAAACTGGACGAGTCTTATCGTTCCAGTCGAAACGGTATACGCCCTTCTCTTCCCAGAACCTCTGCCATCGCCCCTCAACCTCAAGGACGTC
>PIYA01000042.1 GCA_003601785.1 Candidatus Bathyarchaeota archaeon | reverse complement strand
CGAATGTTTTGCCTTTTGTCCATCCCTTACTTTTCTTTGGTTGTCTCTCCCTTTTTAGACGTTCCGCTTCTAGTGCTTTCTGCTGTTTCAGGGCTGCACGGCGTCTCTGTTCCTTCCAGCTTTCCTTTTTCTTCTTTTTCTTTTTTGTCATCTCTGCGCCTTCAACATGATAATAATCATTTGCGTTTTAAAAAGTGTTATTTTGATTTTCTTCTACTCGGTAGCCTTCGCATGTAGTATTTGTTTCCTTCGTATTCAAGTTCTACCAGTTTGTTTTCACTTAGAAGTTTCTCAACCCTTTTCCAGTCAGCGTTTGCCTTTTTCAGAAATTCTGTTACGGCTTCTTTTCGCATGGGATGGACAGCCGTTATGCTGAGCAGGTCTTCCTCCACGTTTCCTGTGAAGGCGAAGGCGTTTCCCTCGTAGCCTATTAAATATTCAACTCTGTCTACGCCGAGTTTTTCCGTGAACGTTTGGAAGGCTCTGTTCAGTGTTTCCTCCGTTGCAGGTTTAACCCATTCTTCAGCTGGCGGTCTCGTTGGAATTGCTATGTAAGCCTTATCTAGGCTTCTAAGGTCTTTGAGAAACTCCGCTATCTTCTCAAACTCACCCGCGTACTCTACGCCTTCCACAAGCATTGTTTCGGTGATGATTTTATGGTTGAATTCTCTTGTAAAATTTGATACCCCCCCTAGAATTTTGCTCAAGGACAAGCTCTTATGAGGTCTGTTTATCCTTCTCCACAGCTCTTCGCTGACAGCGTCAACCTTTAAAGAGACGAGGTCAGCATCCATCAAGTCTTTTTCCACGTCTTCACGCCAGAGAAGCGAAGCGTTTGTTATAACGGCAACTGGGATTCCGATTTGTTTTAGGAGGTTTATCTCTTCGCCTAGGTTGATGTCTAGGGTTGGTTCTCCGTCTGGAACGAAGGTTAAATAGTCAATTCTCTCGTTTCTTGAAGTTGCCTCCTTAACTTTCCTTTCAACCTCTTTGAGGATTTCCTCTGGTTTGTAGAAGGCTTTCCTTTCAACCATCATGTTTAGGGTTCTTCCAAGCTGACAATAAATACACGAGTACGTGCAGTTCTTCGCCGGTATGTTGTTTATTCCGAGGCTCTTCCCAAGACGCCTAGAAGGAACAGGACCGAAAGCCAACGTTTCCACGCTAACCAGCCTCCAAACCTAAAACGGAAACAACCCTATCCCAAACGTTTCTGATCTCACGAGCAACATCGCTTTCCGGCGCGTACTCCAAAACAGGTTTTCCGTTAACCATGGCTTCTGTGACAACGGGGTTAAACGGAATCTTCCCAGCGACCTCAACATGGTTTTCTTCGCAGAACCGTACAATTTTTTCAGTGTTATCCTCGTTTATGTCGTACATGTTCACGCAGACAAGAGCTGACACGTTGAAGTGTCTGAGCAACTGTAAAGCTCTCTCAAGGTCGTGAATTCCAGACATGGTTGGTTCGGTAACAACCAAACCAGCGTCTATCCCAGTGACGGAAGCGATAACCGGACAACCCACACCGGGCGGTCCATCAACTATTATCAAATCATGGTTCTCTTTCTCCGCCATCAACTTCGCGTTCTGCCTAACCAAGGTGACGAGTTTTCCAGAGTTTGATTCACTTGGATTAAGCCTCGCATGAGCCATGACACCGTATTCAATGTCTGAAATGTAAGCGTACCCAGATATCCTCTCTTCTAGGCTTACCGCCTGCGTCGGACAGACAAGTGTGCAAACTCCGCACCCCTCACACGAGAACGGGTCTACTTGTATCTCTTCGTTTATCGCTTCAAACCTGCAGTTTTCTCTACACAAGCCGCATCGTACACATTTTGATTCGTCGATGACAGCGAGTTTTGAACCCTTAAACTCTTGGGTTTTCCTTATTTTTGGGTGTAAGAGCATGTGTAAATCTGGAGCGTCAACATCACAGTCTGCCACCACAGCATTCCTTGCCAGAACAGCGAAGGAAGCCGTTATGGTTGTCTTTCCCGTTCCACCCTTACCGCTCAGAACCGTTAACTGCTTCACTTACCCACAGACTCCTTTATTCTTTCAAAAAGCGTTCTAAACTTCTCCTTCCATTCTGGAATCTCCAAGCTGAAAGGGACACCGCGAGAGTAGAATTCAGCTATATCCCTCTGATACGGAATCTCAAGTAAAACTGGAATATCCTTCTCTCTGCAATATTCATAGACCTTTTTGTCGCCTATTCCAGCGCGGTTCACAACAACACCGAACGGAATACCCATGTCCTCCAAAACCTCAACCGTTATCTTCAAATCATGCAAACCAAACGGAGTCGGCTCAGTTACCAAAACACAGTAGTCGCTTCCCTTAACCGTTTCAATCACGGGACAAGAGGTTCCAGGCGGAGAGTCAAGAACAACGTTTCCGTCAGGCTTCATCTGTTTTTTAACAGCCTTTATCACAGGAACAGCCAAAGGTTCACCGACCTCTAGCTCTCCGTAAACAAGCTCCACGTCACCGGAAGAACCGAAATTTAAAGTTCCAATCTTGTGCTGTTCTTCGCTTATCGCCTTTTTAGGGCAAACAATGGCGCATCCGCCGCAGCTGTGACAAAGCTCTGGGAAAATCAAAATCTTGTTTGAACTGACAAAAATCGCGTTGTACTCACAGAATTCGCTGCATTTCCCACAGTAGTCGCATAGCTGTTCGTTGACAACCGGAACAGGAATGTAGACGGGTTCTCTTCGACTTACTTTCGGGTGTAGAAGCAAGTGAGCGTTAGGCTCTTCCACGTCACAGTCCAGAAACTGAACGTTTTCAATGGAAAGCGCCAAGTTCACAGCTACAGTTGTCTTTCCCGTTCCGCCTTTCCCGCTGGCGACGGCTACAATCATTTCGGTTCAACTTATCTTAATACGGTGGCGGCGGCGGATATCTTCTTCTCCAACCACGTCCCATACCCGCGCCCATCCCATAATGTCCACCAACCGTGGGGGCGCCTGTCTCCCTAAGCTCTCCTCTCTTGTATCTTTCAACAACTTCTCTAACGGTTCCGTAGGCGCCTACCACTATTCTTACTCCAGCGGCAGCCAAAGCCTGAAAAGCGTTTGGTCCAACGTTACCAGTTATCAGAACCCTTGCTCCTCTGCTCGCTATCAACTGGGCTGCTTGGATTCCAGCTCCGCCCCTAGCACCCATAGCCATGTTCGGAACAGCCTCAAAGGCCATGGTTTCAGAGTCTACGAAGATGAAGTAGGGACATCTTCCAAATCTCGGCTCAACGGGTGCGTCTAAACTGTTTCCAGCCGCTGTTACACATATCCTCACTTTGTTTCACCTTCTTTTTCCTTTTTAAGAAATCCTTCTATCTTTTCAACAATCTCTAAAAACGCCTTTGTCGCAGGTGAATCCTTATGTCCAGTTATAAACGGGATTCCCTTATCCGAGTCTTCACAGATTTCAGGGTCTATCGGGATGCTTCCGAGAAACGGAACATTCAACTCTTTAGCTATTTTTTCTCCCCCTCCAACCCTGAATATGTTCACCCTCGCTCCACAGTTCGGACAGATAAACCCGCTCATGTTTTCAATGACACCTATCACCGGAATGTTCAGCTTCCGTGAGAAGGTCACAGCCTTTTTAACCACAATCTGAGAAACCTCGGAAGGAATCGTCACTATCACGTTGCCATCCATCTCGGGTAAAAGCTGCATAACGCTTAACGGTTCGTCACCAGTTCCCGGCGGAAGGTCTATCAGCAAAAACTCCAAGTCTCCCCAGACAATGTCGGATAAAAACTGTCTAATCGCGTGCATCTTTAACGGTCCACGCCAAATAACGGGTGACTCCTCATCGGGCAAGAGAAAATCCATAGAGACAACCTTTATTCCCAAAGGAGCTAAAGCTGGAAATATGCCTGGCGGTCCAGCTTGAAGTCTCTGTCCGTGAAGCCCCAACATTTTTGGTATGCAAGGTCCATGCATGTCCGCGTCTAAGATGCCCACTTGTCCGGTGTAGCCGCGCATCGCAAAAGCCATAGCTAGATTCACAGTCACCGTGCTTTTTCCAACTCCCCCCTTCCCGCTTATCACGGCTATTTTGTGTTTAACCTTGCTCATTCGAGCCTTAACCCTTTCCTGTTGCTCTTGAATCTGCTTCTTATAAGCTGCTTGAGCCTTAGCTCTTTCGCTTTCACTCATGACTGTTACATCCTTTTGGAACGTGGTTTAATAAATAAACCATATTAAATAGTTTTTGTTTAATTTCTAAACAAAAGGATGAATCTAAACTTGGATGAGACCGATAGAAAAATAATCTCCCAACTTCAACTGAACGGAAGAACATCTCTTAAAAAACTAGCAGAAATAACGGGGCTTTCAAGCACAGGTGTAAAGAAAAGATTAAACAAGCTCATACAAAAAGGCGTCATACAAGTCTCCGCCCTCGTGAACGTTAAAGACCTACACCTTCAAGCAGCCCTCGTCTTAATCGAGGTGGAAAGCTCAGAGGCTTTGAACAAGCTCATAAACCGTTTCAAGAACTGCCCAAGAGTAGTGAACATGTTCACAACCCTAGGCGGCTACAACCTCGCAGCCTTAATCGTTGCCGAGGACAGAGACACCCTGGAAAGCATTTCCATAGAGAAGTGCTCCCTGAGAAGCGGTGAGGGAATACGCAGGTCAGAGTTCTACCCCATAAGCGAAATCCACTATTCCTCGTTCCTACCAGTAAGAGAATATCTGATACGCAGAGGCAACACCACCGCGCCATGCAATGTTGACTGTGGACCATGCCTAAGATACAAGACAGAAAAATGCGTTGGTTGCCCAACAACAACTTACTATAAGGGGCAGCTCTAGACAATAAATGAAAAATTATAAAAGGTGAAGAGTCCGCATCAGAGTTTGTGATGAAAATGATAACAAGGGATGAAGCCTTCCGCCTAGTCGAGGAAAACGTTGGGAAAAAGAACATTGTAAAACACATGCTCGCCGTGGAAGCAATCATGAGAAGCCTTGCAAAACACTTCGGAGAAGACGAAAACCTCTGGGGGCTAACAGGATTACTCCACGACATAGACTATGAAAAGACCATGAACACGCCGGAAAAACACGGAATAATCGCCGAAGAAATTCTCAAAGGAAAAGTTTCTGAAGAAATCTTAAGAGCAATCAAGGCTCACAACTTTGAACGCACCCACGTCATGCCGGAAACAAGAATGGAGAAGGCTCTAATCGCATGTGACGCCATTTCAGGACTTTTAATCGCTTGCGCATTGGTGATGCCGTCCAAAAAACTGAGGGATGTGAAGGTTAAAACCGTGAAAAAGAAGTTTAAGGACAAAGATTTCGCCAGAGGAGCAGACAGAAAAAGAATACTCTTCTGCGAAGAGATAGGAGTCCCGAAAGAAGAGTTCTTTGATATATCCCTAAAAGGACTGCAAGGCATAGCGTCAGAGCTAGGCTTGTAAATTTTACTCGCTTCAAGAGTGTCTAACCGTTAGAAAACAATAAAAACAACGAGGCTTTTTATCTTGTTTCTCGGTGTTGCCTATGTCTGACGAAAAGGAACACGCTTTTAACTGGATTGAAAACAACAAGAAACGAATCATTGAGATAAGCGATAAAATATGGGAGTTCGCCGAGTTAGGCTTAATCGAGTTCAAATCCTCAGCTCTTCTGGCAGACGAGTTAGAGAAAAACGGGTTCAAAGTTGAACGCGGAATCGCGGATATGCCAACAGCCTTCACAGCCACATGGGGTGAAGGAACCCCCATCATAGGAATAATGGGTGAATACGACGCCCTACCAGGATTATCCCAGAAAAAGGTTCCGTGGAAAGAACCCTTAGAACCGGGAAAGCCGGGACACGGATGTGGACACAACATCCACGGGACAAGCGGCATGGCAGCAGCAATAGCTGTGAAAGAAGCCATGGAAAAACATGGAATAAAAGGCACGGTTAAATTCTTCGGATGTCCAGCCGAGGAAAACTTCTCAGGCAAAGTGTTCATGGTTAGAGCCGGATACTTCAGCAACGTTGACGCGGTGATAAGCCATCATCCAAGCACAATGAACGAGGCTTCCCTCATGAGCAGCCTAGCCGTCAACTCCGTCAAATTCCACTTCTACGGTAAGGCTTCCCACGCAGGCGCCTCCCCAGAGCATGGTAGAAGCGCCTTAGACGCCGTGGAACTCATGAACGTTGGTGTAAACTACTTGAGAGAGCACATAATCCAAGACGCAAGAATACATTACGTGATTGAGAAGGGAGGAGACCAACCGAACATCGTTCCAGCATACGCCAGAAGCTGGTATTACGTGAGAGCCCCGGAAAGAGACCAAGTGGATTTCATATACAACTGGGTTCTCGACATAGCTAAGGGGGCGGCGCTCATGACAAAAACCGAGGTGAAAACAGAGTTCATCGAAGGCTGCTACAATCTGATTCCCAACAAGACGATTGCAAAGCTAATCGTCAAAAACATGCGCGAGATAGGACTCCCAAAATACAGCGACGAAGACTTAAAATTCGCTGAGGAGATAGCCAAAACAATAACTCCTGAAATGAAAGTTGCACAGTTAAAGAAGTCTAAGCGTCCCGGATGGGAGAGACTTGTAGACAAACTATTGGATGACGAAGTTCCCGACCCGTGGGGTGAGGGTGAAACCAGCCACGGCAGCACAGACGTAGCAGACGTGAGTTGGCAAGCGCCAACCGTGGAGTTCAGCACCGCCACATGGATTTTAGGAACACCAGCCCATTCATGGCAAGCAGTGGCGCAAAACGGAGTTGGAATAGGACACAAATCCTTAATATTCGCGGCGAAGGTTATGGCTTCCACCGTCATCGACCTCTTGACAAACCCTGACATTCTAAACAAAGCGAAAGAAGAGCATAAACAGAGAATAAACGGCAAAAAGTACAAGTCGCCGATACCGCCGGAACATAAGCCTCCAATAGACATCTGGGAGAGATAATCCT
>PIYA01000041.1 GCA_003601785.1 Candidatus Bathyarchaeota archaeon | reverse complement strand
CCTATACCAGCCTCCAAAATCCCCCTAGCAATGGCTTCGTTACCCAGCAGAAGAACACGTTTCCCCGGTTCATCACTTAACAACACACGTAAGTTTGGCAATGGGTTTTCTCCCTCGTTAGAAAGTCTCATAGAACCACCTTTTTACATATAACTTTTGGTTGAAAACTGCTTGTTTAACCTATGAATTTCAACCTTGCCTTTCAAAGAATCGATATAAAAGAAAAGATTAGGGAGGAATTATTTGCCTTTGAACACGGGTTTTCTTTTCTCTATGAAAGCTGAAACCCCTTCCTGTAAATCCTCAGTTGAACCAACAACACCGAAGCCTTCACGTTCCAACGCGATGGCAGCGTCCAAACTCATGTCTGCACCTTTGTTAATCAAAGCCTTAGCAATCCTAAGCGCTACAGGAGCCTTTTCAGCCAGCTCCATCGCGAATTTCCGCACAGCTTCCCTGAACTGATCTGCCGGAACAACCATGTTCACCAAGCCTAATTGTTCGGCTGTTTTCGCGTCAATCATCTTTCCAGTGAAGACCAGCTCCTTCGCCTTCGTTTTCCCGATCAACCGCGTCAATCTCTGCGTTCCACCCCATCCAGGGATTAACCCGATGTTTATCTCTGTTTGCCCCATCTTGGCTTTATCTGAGGCTATGCGTAAGTCGCATGCCATAGCAACCTCTAAACCGCCGCCTAAAGCGTAACCGTTTATAGCCGCTATAACTGGCTTTTCAAAGTTTTCTATAGCAGAGCAGAGCTTTTCACCCATAAGTGACAGCTCCCTAGCCTTCAACGCATCGAATCCCTTCATCGTTTTTATATCTGCACCAGCTGAAAACGCCTTTTCACCGGCTCCTGTCAGTATGACAACGCGTATTTTTTCATCGTTTTTCGCGTCTTCTAAGGCTTTCAGAATTTCTTCGACGACATCTTTATTGAAGGCATTTAATGCATCCGGACGGTTCAGCGTTATCGTTGCTATTCTCTCACTTTTCTCATAAATTACGTACTGGAACTGCATTTTTATTCCCTCACTTCTTTGTCCAGTCGTAGAATCCTTTTCCAGTTTTCCTTCCTAACAGCCTAGCCTTAACCATCTGTTTCAAACCCGTGCACGGATGGAACTTCGGGTCTAACTCGTTTGTTAAAACCTCTGATATAGCCAAGGTTGTGTCTGCACCGATGTAGTCTATCAGCAACAACGGTCCCATAGGCCAATTCAACCCAAGCTTTACAGCCTTGTCGATGTCGTCTCTGTCCGCTACACCTTCCCAGTACAGAGCCACGGCCTCGTTTAAGGCTGGGATCAATATGCGGTTTACAATGAATCCCGGTGAGTCCTTCTTAACCAAAACCGTTTCCTTACCCATCTTGTGGGCGACATCTAAAACGGTTTGTATCGTTTCGTCGGAGGTCTTTGCTCCTCTAACGACTTCGACGAGCTTCATCAGTTGTGGTGGATTGAAAAAGTGCATTCCACAGACTTTTTCAGGACGGTTTGTTGCTGAACCTAACTCTGTTATGCTTATAGAAGACGTGTTTGAGGCTATAATCGTGTGTGGCATCGCGTACATGTCCACTTCTTTAAACGTCGCCTTTTTCAGTTCAACGTTTTCCGGGACAGCCTCAACCACGAGGTCAACGTTTGAAACAGCCTCCTTTAAGTCCAGCGTCGGATGGATTCTGCCTAAGGTTTCGTTAACCTGCGTTTCTGTTAGTTGCCCCTTACTTTGAAATTTCTGCAAGCTTTTCTTAATCATCTGCATTCCGTTGTCCAAGAAGCGCTGCTCTATATCCCTCAAGTTAACCTCGTACCCGCTTTGAGCCGCTACCTGACATATTCCATGTCCCATCAAACCGGCACCCAAAACGGCTATCCTCTTGACTTCAACCATTTTCTTCACCTTCCCATCCTAGTTTAACCGCACCGTTTATAATTTTGTTGTTCACTCATCCGAGTTTTTGACATTACATTTTAAAGTTAAAGCTCCAACGGAGTTCCGTAGGATTCTCTGAAGAATATCTCCTTAAACGGTTTTCTAGGCTTAGGAGGTGGGTTCTCATCTGGAACACCCACTGGAAGCAAAGCGATAACCGCCAGTCTTTCAGGAACCTTCAGAATTCTCTTAACTTCCTCCTCGTCAAACGCGCCAATCCAGCACGTTCCATATCCAAGAGCAGTCGCCGCCAAAACCATATGCTCTATGGCTATCATCGGATCCTGCTTATGAGGTATCCTCCTTAAGGAAGCATCCAATCGCAACCTTGCCTCTCCAGGGTCTCCCAAGGCTGCAATCACCACGTCAGCGTCCGCAATAAAATACTGGTTGTTCGCTGCAACAGCCAATTCTCTTTTCGTCTCAGAGTTTCTTACTACGATGAAGTACCATGGTTGACGGTTGTGGCCTGAAGGAGCTAATCGTCCAGCTTCCAGAATTTTTTTCAAGTCTCCATCGTCTACTGGTTCACGCTTGAATTTCCGTACACTTCTTCTTTCTCGGATAGCCTTAAACAAATCCATAATAATCCCGCTTTTCAAGTTGTTAACTGGTTAATTAGCTTTAGTCTTAAAACTGTTAATTTTATATGAATGGAACACAATAGAGAATACACACGATTTTGCCTGGAAAGTGTATCAGATGAGAAAAACAATATTCAAAAAACTTGAGGCTCAAGGATTAATAACCAATTATAACCGTTTGAGAAAAAACAGACCTCCAAAGCTTCCTAAACGAGTTTTCATATGGGATGAAACCTTAAGAGAAGGAATGCAAATCCCCTCCGTATATTTGACTTACGTAGAGAGAGTTAAACTTGCTAAGATGATGGATGAGATGGGTATACCGATAATAACCGTCGGTTATCCAGCACTGTCCGAAGAGGAGAGAAACGCCGTTAAAAGAATTGCAAATGAAAACTTTAAACAGGCAAGTTTAGCCGCTTCAGCAAGCATAAACAAGAATGAAATAGACGCTTGTCTAAGCTGTGGAATAAGAGAAATCCCCATTTTCACTCCGTTTAACGAGTTAAACCTAAAGTACAGACTGAAAAAAACTAAGGAAGAAGTCTTAGAACAAACTGTTGAATCCATTCAATACGCGAAAAAACACGATGTGACCGTGGACTTCGTTTTGGAAGACGCCTCCAGAACACCGATTTCAGACATTTTGCAGATCTTTGAGGCAGCCGTAAAAGCTGGCGCCGACCGTTTGGTGATAGCGGACACCGTTGGATTCCTAAGACCATTATCGATGCGTTATCTAATCTCACATGTCAGAGATGGACTACAAGACCTAAACGTGGAGGTCCCCTTGTCTGTCCACTGTCACAACGACTTCGGCTTGGCAACTGCTAACACCTTAGCAGCCGTCGAGGAAGGCGTAACATACGTGCATACATGTGTCGCCGGCTTCGGTGAGAGAGCTGGAATCGCTCCTTTGGAAGAGGTTGTCACAGCCTTAGAACTGCTCTACAACATAGACACTGGTGTGAACGTGAAAAAACTTTACAGACTTTCCCAGTTAGCTGAAAAAAGTTTTGCGTCGCCGATACAGTTCCATAAACCGATAGTGGGTGAAAACGCCTTCTCATACGAGTCAGACGAGCACATCCACGGTATGATAGCTCACCCCCTTATCTACCAACCGTTTCCACCTAAAATGATAGGAAGGGAAACCACGTTTTACATGGGTAGACAGCCTGGAAGACATTTGATTGAGAACCGTTTAGCGTTAGCTGGAATAAAAGCCACGCCGTTACAAGTGAATGAGATAGCTCGAAGATTGAGGGTGAATCAGAGAAGCGTGGACAAAGGTGAGGTGCAAATGACCTTTTATCAGATCAAAAAGTTGCTGAGAGAGCTGCGGAAAGGATTGACGGAGGAAGACTTCTGGCGAATAGTTGAACAAGTCACAAGACAAAAACCGAAAAGCCCTTTGACCTCTTGAGTTGATTTTAACTGCGAGCAGCCTAAAGATTTTTACCTAAAGCCGCATACAATGTTAAACTAACGTTTCGGTTGTAGGAGATGATGCTTAAATGGAGATTTTAGAAGAGGGTTCCGGGGAACTTTTAGGCTGGCATGACCCTGACGAGATGAGAAGATGGGTTCTTCAAAACAAGTCTAGAGAGTTAAAGGATAAGACAATGGACGTGAAAGAAGCCGTCTCCCGATTCGTCCACGACGGAGACGTCATCGCCATAGGCGGATTCGGACACGTCAGGATTCCGATGGCTTTGATCTACGAGATTATAAGACAGAAGAAGCGTAACTTGGCTTTGCTGGCGAAGACGGCGGTGCACGACGCGGACATGCTGATAGCTTCAGGATGCGTGAGCAAGGTTGAGGTGGCGTACTGTTTCGGACACGAGTTGAGAGGGTTGTCTCCAGCGTCAAGAAGAGCTGTTGAAACAGGAAGGTGTAAGGTTGTGGCTGAGATAAGCAACGCTGGTTTTCAGTGGAGGTTCTTAGCCGCCATGATGGGGGTTCCGTTCATTCCCACACGTGTGATGTTGGGAACAGACACGTTGAAGCATAGTTCAGCGAAGGTTGTGCGGGACCCGTTCACGGGTAAGCCTATATGCTTGTTGCCCGCATGTTATCCAGACGTCGCCATAATTCACGTCCATCGATGCGATGTTTACGGAAACGCTCAGATAGACGGCATACTGGTTGAGGATTTTGAACTTGCGAGGGCCGCTCGAAGGCTTATCGTAACCACGGAGGAGATAGTGGATAATGAGAGGATAAGGGATGAACCTTGGAGAACGGTTATCCCGTTCTTCACCGTTGACGCCGTGTGTGAGGTGCCGTTCGGTTCTCATCCGTGTGAGATGCCGAGGATGTACTTTTCAGACGAAGAACACATCGCTGAATGGCTTAGGCTTTCCAGAACAGACGAAGGTGTTCAACAATACTTGGAAAAATACGTTTACGGCGTGGACAACTTTGAGGATTACCTTGAACTTGTAGGAGGAGTTAAAAAACTCAACTACTTGAAGAAGGTTGAAATGTTGAAGGCTCCCATGAAGGCTCCTTGGGCGAAGAGGTGAAAGCGGATGGTTGAAAGAAAAGTTGAGTACTCATCCATTGAACTATTGGCAAGTGTAGCCTCACGAATGCTGGAAGACAAAAAATCCGTTTTCGTTGGAACGGGGTTACCCATGGTTGCAGCGATGCTCGCCCAGAAAACCCATGCACCAAACCTTCTGATAGTCTTCGAGGCTGGAGGAATAGGACCGTTGATACCCGTCTTACCAATATCCGTCGGCGATTCAAGAACCTTCTGGAAGGCTGTTGCAGCCTCAAGCATGCACGACTCCATGTCCATATCGCAGGCTGGACACCTAGACTACGGCTTCTTAGGCGCCGCGCAAATCGATATGTACGGAAACATAAACACGACGGTTATAGGTCCTTGGGAAAAACCTAAAGTGCGGCTGCCGGGCAGTGGAGGGGCAAACGATGTAGGCTCCTTGTGCCACCGGACAATTATAATAATGAGGCAGGAGAAGAGAAAGTTCGTGGAAAAAGTCACCTTCTTAACAACTCCGGGCTACTTAACCGGGCCTGGGGCGAGAGAAAAAGCGGGTCTGCCTGAAGGCACGGGACCTTACAGAGTTATAACACAGTTAGGTGTCTACGGCTTTGATGAATCGACAAAACGAATGAAGTTGATTTCCGTGCATCCTGGTGTAACGGTTGAGGATGTTAAGGCTAACACTGGATTTGAACTGTTGATTCCGGAAGCTGTGACGGAAACTCAGCCGCCTTCAAGAGAGGAACTGGAAATTTTGAGGAAGGAGATAGACCCGACTGGAATGGTGCTCGGACATTAAAGTCTAAAACGTTTTCTCTCTTAAATCCTCCAATCTTTTGGCTTTCCCCTCAAACCTTGGCAACGTGTTGTACGGAACCAACATTATATTTCCTTTTATACCGGTTACAGTTCTAATGGACTCCTCGATTTTCACGCGTAAATCCTGAAGTTTGGAAAGGTCTCCGCCGACGCTTTCGAACAGTTCTTTTTCAGGTTCAACCTTCACAGTCATTATATCTAAGTTTCCCGGACGTTCAAGGATTATCTGATAGTTCTGGGAAGCCCCTTCGACGCGGAGAAGCGCATGCTCAACTGTTGAAGGCCATATTTTCACACCCCTAACCTTGAACATGTCGTCTGCCCTGCCTAAGATCCTGCTCATTTTCCCCATTGTTCTCCCACATGAACACTCTTCCGTTTTGAAAGAGGTTATGTCGCCGGTTCGAAATCTAAGCACAGGAGTTGCTTCCCTAGTCAGAGTTGTCAACACAAGCTCTCCGGTTTTTCCCTCTTCAAGTTTTTCTCCGGTCTCAGGATCTATTATCTCTGGTATGAAGTGGTCTTCGAATATGTGAAGCCCGTCGTGTTGCGGGCATTCCACGGATACTCCTGGTCCTATAACCTCTGACAATCCGTAGATGTCGAAGGCTTCCAATCCTAAAAGCTCTTCGATTCTGCGTCTAAGCTCCTCGGACCAAGCCTCAGCTCCGAACAAGCCGCTCTTCCATTTAAGCTCCTCAACAGGGTTTATCCCCATTTTCTCTCTTGCGTATTCGCCTAGATGCGCTGCGTAGCTTGGAGTGCACGCGAGTATTGTTGTTCCATACTCTTTTGCGAGTTTTATCTGTCTTTCGGTGTTGCCAGCTGCTATCGGCAAGACCGTTGCGCCCACGGCTAACGCTCCGTAGTGAAAGCCTAAGCCTCCCGTGAACAAGCCGTACCCATACGCGTTGTGAACTATGTCGCCTTTTCTCGTTCCAGCTGAAGCGTATATTCTAGCCATAACCTTTGACCATACGTCCAAGTCGTTTTTTGTGTACGCACAAGTGGTCGGATGTCCGGTTGTTCCAGAGCTTGCGTGAAGCTCTAACACTTCGCTTAGACCCGTAGCTAACATTCCGAAGGGATAAGCCTTTCTAAGGTCCTCTTTAGTGGTGAAAGGTATCTTTTCTAAGTCATCCAAAGTTTTCACGTCGTCCGGCGTTATCCCAGCGTCTTTAAACTTTCTTTTATAAACCGGGATTTTCTCGTAGCAGTACCGCACAATCTTTCTTAATCGTT
>PIYA01000040.1 GCA_003601785.1 Candidatus Bathyarchaeota archaeon | reverse complement strand
AACGTTTCCAGCTGTAAGCTTATCCTTGCTCTCTCGGCTCAGTCTTGGTTGCTCATGAATTTCTAAGCCGACTCCGTGTCCTAGGCTGTGGACGAAGTATTCTCCGTAGCCAGCGTCATCTATAACCTTTCTTGCGATTGTATCTAAGTCTTTAGCTTTCGCTTTCGGCTTGGTGGCTTCGAAGGCTTTTTCCTGTGCTTTTCTAACTATTTCGTAGATTTTCTTCTGTTTCGCTGATGGTTTTCCAGCCACCATAGTTCGGGTCATATCTGAACAGTAATACTTGTACACAGCTCCTATGTCAACAACCACCAGGTCACCTCCTCTCCGGATTTTTCGGTCGGTGCAACCGCCGTGTGGAAAAGCGGAGCGCACTCCGGATGCCACTATCGTGTCGAAGGATGTTCCCCATGAGCCTCTTCTTCGCATGGCATACTCGATTTCCGCTGCAACCTCATATTCCTTTATACCGGGCTTTATCACTTCATAGGCTGTTTTCATCCCTTCACTCGTTAGTTCGGCGGCTTTCCGCATGAGTTTAAGTTCTTCCTCATCCTTCACCTTTCGAAGCTCCCAGACCATGCCCGTTTGGATTTTCAGTTTGGCTTTACCTCTGAGTCTTCTTGCAAGACCACGATAGTTTTCAACACTTACAGCATCAACAGCAAGCTTGTTGATCTTAAGAGTCCTAACCTGAGCTACGATTTTATCTAACAGGTTTTCACCGTACTTAACGAGTTCAACTTTGAACGCTTTCCCCTCAGCTTTGGCTTGTTCATAGTTGACACCGTAGACGTAGATTATGCCTTTACCGGTTTTTGGAATTAATAGACAAGCTGCTCCTGGAAAACCTGTGAAATACAAGAGGTTTGCTTCGTTGGTTATTAGAAAACCATCGAAACCTTTTTTCTCGAAAGCTAAATGTCTTAAGGCTTCTATTCTTTTCAAATTTTTCCACCTTTTGAAGGAAACTATTAGTTTGTTTTCAGCCTAAAACGTTTTTGCTTTCAACTAAAAGAAGCTTGTTAAGGTGTTAACCCTAACATTTGCATAACCGTGTAAGCATAGGTTAAAACAACCCCTCCAGCCACTACTGAGCCTATCTGTCCACCGACGTTTGTCGCCATAGCGTGGGGAAGAAGCCAGTTGTTTGAATCTTCCTCTCTTCCGATTCTGTGGGCTGTTCTGGCAGCCATGGGGAAGGCAGATACCCCGCAGGCTCCGATTAGAGGGTTAACCTTTCCTTTTGTTATGAAACACACGAGTTTTGCGAACAGTATTCCAGAGGCGATGGCGGAAACGAAAGCCACCAAACCTAAGCCAAAAACAATGAGAGTGTCAAGAACTAGAAAATGTTCAGCCTGCATTGTTCCACCAATCACCACGCCTAAAAGCAATGTTGTGACATTTGCAATCTCGTTTTCAGCGGATTTTGCAAGTCTCCTAACGACACCGCTTTCCTTGAGCAGGTTGCCGAGCATGAGGCTACCCATCAAGGGAGCCCCCATAGGTGCAACAGTGCAAGTTATAATTGTTACCGCTATTGGAAATATTATCCGAATGGTCTTTGGGTACGCTTGAGGCTTATACTCCATCCTTATAAGTCTCTCCTTACGCGTTGTCAAAATTTTTGACAGTGGAATTTGGAGTAAAGGTACGAGGGACATGTAAGAATATGCACACACAGTGACTGGACCCAAAAGGTTAGGGGCAAACTTTGTCGTTACGTAAATTGCTGTGGGACCATCCATTGCACCTATTATACCTATACTTGAGGCTTCATACGGGTTGAAACCCACGGCTAAGGCGCAAAGCATAGCTACGAATATTCCAAGCTGTCCAGCCGCGGCAAAAATCAGGAACCAAGGTCGCTCTATTAAAGCTCCGAAATCCATCATAGCTCCTATTCCGATGAACAGCAAGCATGGAAACAGATCGCTTAAGACGCCGTATTTATAAAGGTACCATAAAAAGCCCCCTTTGCTCATCAACCCTTGAAAACCGGCGAACGGTATTAAAGCGGGTATGTTGACGAGTACCGCTCCGAAACCTATTGGAATCAAGAGGAGAGGTTCGTATTCTTTTTTTACGGCTAAGTAAATGAATACGCATCCAACAATTATCATTACGATATTACTTAGCGGAGAAGGCAAAAGCGGCGTCGCCATTATTTCTTCGCCTTCCTCATGGTCACTTCGTATTCTTCACCGTTGAGGCTTACCTTGAATCTTCTTCCACTCATCTCAGCCTCTAAGGGAAGCTCATCTGAGGTGAACTCCGGCTTCGCTTGACCGCTCAGAAACTTCTTTGTTTCTTCTGGAAACATAGCGTAAGAGATCACATCCTCCTCTTTTGTTAGCAATCCCAAATCCTCTAGTTCGTCCCTGCATTTTTTGTACATGGGTTTGAGAAGGTCGGCGGGTCTACAGTCTACTATTTCGTCACGCCAGTTTGAACCCAAAATCGTCTTGTAAATTTCTTCTGAGATTTCCGCTGGAGGTTTCCCGTACATTCCGCGGACGTAATTTTTAGTCTCTTCTAAGACTCGTTTGTATCTTCCAAAAAGAACGTTCATGACCGCTTGGACTCCCACTATTTGACTTGTCGGAGTAACCAAAGGTGGCCAGCCTAGGTCTTTCTGAACATGGTGAGTTTCCTCCAAAACTTGATAGTACTTGTCCATGGCTCCGAACTTTTCAAGCTGAATTATGAGGTTTGAGAGCATCCCACCTGGTATCTGATGCACAATTACCGACGGGTCAACCTTCATTGCATGCTCTCTGTGCAAATGCCTATATTTCTCCCAAACTTTTAGGAAATACCTTCTACACTCCATTAGAAGATTTAGATCATAGCCAGTGTCGTAAGGTGTATCCCTCAGGGCTGCTACGATAGATTCTGTTGGTGGATGCCCAGCGCCACCGGATATCGGTGATATGGCGGAGTCCAGTATGTCCACGCCTGCCTCACATGCTTTCATGTAGGAAAGCATGGTCATGCCAGAGGTTGTGTGTGAGTGTAAGCATATTGGCACTTTGATTCCTTCCTCTTTGCACGCGTGTATGATTTGATAAGCCTTAGATGGTGAGATCATTCCAGCCATGTCTTTGATGCACAGTGAATCGCATCCCATGGCTTCGAGTTTTTTGAAGGTTTCCACGTAATACTCCACCGTGTGTACCGGTGAAATCGTGTAGCATAGGCTTCCCTGCACGTGGGCGCCAACATTTTTCGCTGTTTCTATAGGTACTTTCATGTTTCTCAAATCGTTTAATGCATCGAATATTCTGAAGTAGTCAACGCCGTCTCTGTGAGCGTACTCTATGAATTTCTGTACTATGTCGTCGGGGAAGTTGCGGTACGCCACTATGTTCATGGCTCTTTCAAGCATCTGCATCGGGGTGTTCGGCATGTGAGCCTTAAGCGTCTTCAGTCTTTCCCAAGGGTCCTCCGCTAGATACCGTAAACAGACGTCGAAGGTTGCTCCTCCCCAGACCTCTAAGGCGAAGAATCCCACTTTGTCTATTGTTTCAGTTATGGGAAGCATGTCCTCCGTTCGCATTCTGGTTGCAAGAAGCGACTGGTGGGCGTCTCTGAAAATCAAATCTGTGATTTGCACCATGGTTTTCACCTTCCAGTTTGCTCAACTTTTTCTTTAAGCTCGTTTACGCTAGCGGTTAACTCTTCCATTCGCCTTTCAAGCTGAGAAACCTTATCCAGTAGAGCCTCAAGAATTCCCTGAACATCTGAAGCTGGGGAGAGAACCTCTTCGGTTAAGCGTGGTTTAGCAAGGTAAGCGGCTATTGCAGCTGATACAGCGGCGGCTTCTTTCTTGCTGATGCTCTCTGTCATTGTTTGTCCTCTCCCAATTTTTTGTGAAGCTTGGTCATTTTCATTAGTGGGTTTTTACAGACTGTGCAGCAAACGGTGATTAGGTCGAATTCTGGTTTGATTTCTGGAAGCACTTTTTCTTCTCTGTGGCACTCGTAAACGTTTACTATTTTACGGCAGTGACGACAGTATAGTTTGAAGTTAAGCGTTTCCATTTTGATCACCAGTTTAGTCGATCACCATTAAAACTTCGTCGGTCTTCACGGAGTCACCCTCTGAAACTTTTATCGTTTTTATAACTCCTGAAACTGGACTCTCGATGGTGTTTTCCATTTTCATGGTTTCTAACACCAGAACAACTGTTCCCTTTTCAACTTTGTCTCCGACCTTGACAGGTACTTTAACGATTGTTCCTTGCATGGGCGCTTTTATAACATATTTCGCTTCCTCAACGGCTTTTTCACCGATTCTGCTTGGTTTTTTAATTATGGGAGCTGTTTTTGCTCTAACTCCTTCAATTTTAACTTCATATGTGGTTCCATCAACGGCTACCTTGAGTTTTTCTCCAATTTCCGGGGGAGGCTCTATTTCTCCGAAGTCTTTTCCAATGATTCCTAAATCTTCAACCTTCACCTCGTGTTCTTCGCCATCGAGTTTAATCCTAAAAGTTCTAGCTTCAGCCTTAACGGGCTTGATTTTTTCCTCTTCTCCCAGTGAAGGTTTTTCCTTGACTGTTTCAGGTTTTTCAGCTACTTCTACTCTGAAGAATTTCTTTAATAGGGTGCATGTGAGGGCAACCACGGTTAGAGATGAGAAAACGCTTACCACACCGATTAATGTCATGAGCAAGCCAAATTCTAAGGACATCCTTAATCCTTCTGTTGCTGCACGGAGAAATGCATTACCCAGTACATCCATTAATAAGTTTCGTAAGCGATTATCGGAAATGTTGAATGTTAAAAATTGTTTCAAAAACAATCGAGTTGAAAGCCGAGTTTTGCGTTAAATTTAACATGAAAGAAGCCGTTGTTGAACGGATACATTAATATATCCAAACTTGGAAAATCCTAATTCCCCGCCTAAATTTGGAGGGGAAAAAATTGCATGGATACGCTGGAAGAGTGTTACACGTAGATTTAACGACGGGGAAAACACATGTTGAACCATTGAACGTGGAGTACGCGAAGAAATACATTGGTGGAATAGGACTTGGCATGCGTTTGCTTCTGGATTATTCAAAACCCGGAGTAGATCCCTTCAGCCCGGAGAATCCGTTGATTTTAACAACGGGACCGATATCAGGTACTGTTTGGCCTACTGGTGGAAACGGACATGCCTTTGTCTCGAAGTCTCCTCAGAGCTTCGGTGTGGGAGAATCGAAATCTCACGGTTCTTTTGGCACCGAGCTAAAAAGAGCAGGATACGACGCTGTCATTTTCACGGGTAAGTCTGAAAAACCAGTTTACCTCTGGATAGACGACGACACGGTTCAGTTAAGAGATGCCAAACACCTGATGGGGAAATCTCCGTCTGAAACAGAGGATATGATAAGGGAGGAGCTGGGTGACTATTACATCCGCGTTGCAGCCATAGGACCAGCTGGAGAAAAGCTCGTTCGATTGGCATGCATCATTAACGATAAAACTAGGGCTGCTGGAAGAACTGGGATGGGCGCCGTTATGGGTTCAAAGAAGTTGAAGGCTATTGCTGTTCGCGGAACACATGACGTAACCGTGGCTAAGCCAGATGAATTTTTAGAGTTTGTTAAAGAGTTTCATGAAAGAATGAAGGGACCTGCAACTCAGAAGTATCGAACTTTAGGAACGCCGTTGAACGTTTTGGTTCACAACAAGATAGCTTGCTTGCCTACAAGAAATTATAACAACGCTTCTTTTGAAGCAGCTGAGAAAGTTAGCGGTGAATACTTGAACGAGCATTACGTGGCGAAAATCATAGGATGTAGCTCCTGTGCAATGCGATGCGAACACATGTGCGTTGTTCCAGAGGGACCATACAAAGGAGCCATGTCCAGAGTTGAGTATGAGCCATTATGGGCTATGGCACCATATTGCGGAATAGACCGTTTGGACGCTGTCATAAAAGGCATGGAGCTTTGTAACCACTATGGAATCGACGCGATCGGGGCTGGTGTAATCGTTGCATTTGCGATGGATTGTTATGAAAACGGCATATTAACAAAGGAAGACCTTGACGGGGTAGAGGCAAGGTTTGGCAATCATGAGGCTCTGATTCAGCTCATCGAGAAGATGGGTAAACGTGAAGGAATAGGCGACTTACTAGCTGAAGGTGTAAAAGTCGCTGCTGAAAAGATCGGTAAAGGCGCGGAGAAGTTTGCACAACACATTAAGGGTGTAGAAGTTACAGGTTACGACCTCAGAACCTTGAAAACAGCGGCTTTAGGGTTCGCGGTTTCCTTCCGTGGTGCAGACCACAATAGACACGGAGCATACGGATTTGACGTAACTTGGGGTAAAGAGGGAAACCCGAAGCGGTTCATAGCTGAGAAGGGAAGAGGAAAGATGGTTAAGGATAGAGAAGACCTCTACACAGTAATTGATTCGTTGATAATCTGCAAGTTCTCAAGAGGCACGTACTACAACGGATTCGAGGACATAGCCAAGCTTTACAGACTTGTCACGGGTTTTGAGGTTACAGCTGAGGATATGAGGCGCTCAGGTGAGCGGATAAACAACGTCGCCAGATTATTTAATGTAAGGGAAGGCTTAAGCAGAAAGGATGACACGTTGCCATACAAGGTTATGCATCACCCAGTACCAGACGAGGGACCGTCAAAGGGAGCCTATGTGAGTCAAGAAGAGCTAGACCTTCTGCTGGATGATTATTATGAAGCCCGCGGGTGGACAAAGGATGGCATACCGACGATAGAGAAGTTGAAAGAGTTGGAAATGGATGATTTGATTCACATCGTTGAGAACAAGCTTAAGAAAGCAGGAAAACCAAGGGAGGAGTAGAGATGGTGAAAATTCACGAGAGAAAATTCGTTGCGGCTGACCCGGAAAAATGTGTAGGATGCCAAGTCTGCGAGTACATCTGTTCAATGACCAAAGAGGGAGTCTTCAACCCGTTAAAATCAAGAATAAGGGTTGTTAGAATAAATCAGCTCATAAACTTGGCTGTCACATGCAGACTCTGTGAGGATGCCCCATGTGTTGCTGCTTGTCCGAGGAAAGCTCTGACGCAATCTGAGGAAAACGGCGTCATTCTGGTTGATGAGGACAAGTGCGACGGGTGCGGATGGTGTATAGAGGCTTGTGATTACGGCGCTATAATGCTTCACCCAGACACAAAGAAGGTCTTCGTTTGCGACTTATGCCAAGAACTAGGCGAGCCTCAATGTGTCAAATGGTGTCCTGAGGAAGCCTTAGACTTGGTTACAGCGGACACTCTAGCACAGAAGGCGAGGATTACAGCCGTGAAGAAGCTTTTCCAGGAAGCCTTGAAGACGACGCCAGTCACTTAAACTCCATTTTTTCTAAGCTTTAGCTTATTCCTCTTTAATCGTAATCGCTTGGTTTGGACAGACAGCCTCACATGTTCTGCAGGCTATGCAGTCAGGCATGTCGTTCTCGATCACTATGCTGACAGCGTCTTGTTGAGGTTCAACCTTTTCGTGAAACTCCTTAACAGCTTCCTTGTTGGAAACTTTGTCGTCGATTGGTTTGCACCATCTGTGGTT
>PIYA01000039.1 GCA_003601785.1 Candidatus Bathyarchaeota archaeon | reverse complement strand
TTTTGAAGGGAAAACGCTTAACTCTACAACAATAACAGCGGTTGGAGGCGTAATAAACTATACGAGTTGGATGGTTCCATCAAACGCTTCCATAGGAATATACACTGTTAACGTAACTTCTACATCAAATCAAACAAAGAAACCATCAGAAGTTCAAAACTTTACAGTTCCAGGTTTTGGTGTTAACATCACCACAAGAAATCTTGCTAAGGAACCCGTCGCAAACGTAACTGTCAGAGCCTTTGAACACGGAAAATCTGTTGCAAATGTGACAAGCAACTCAGAAGGTTTGGCAGCGATGAAGCTTGAAATCGGAAACTACACTTGTGAAGCATATTTTAAGACGGTGAAAGTCGGTGAGACTTCCATAAATATCACAGAATCTAGCGCTTGGGAAATCATTTGCAATCTCACTAACTTAAGAATTCACGTTATAAACGAAGATGGAATAAGTATTCCACAAGTTAAAATATATCTAACACCTGACAACGAAACCTTGTTTACAGACATCAACGGAACCGCAGTATCTCATTCTTTATTACCCAACATTACTTACGCCTTAAACCTCTCACGTTATGACATACCATTTAACACAACTACAATTCCAAAGTTGCCAATACAAGACTGGTTTAACATAACGGTTTTGTGTCCATCTGTAACGCTTGAGGTTAACGTTACAGATGCAAGGGGGCAACCAATTGATGAGGCTACTGTTAAACTTCAAGACGTGATGGGTGGATTGTACTATGAAGAAGACACTGATAACGGGATAGCGATAATTACTTGCACTCTAGGCAAGTATACCATGGAAGTTTCCGTGAATGAAATAGCCTTAAACAGTACAGTTGTTGAAATGTTTCAAAGTCGAAACGTATCCATACATTGTAACCTTTACGGCCTAGAGTTTTCAGTTAAGGTAACAGACTATTTTGGACAACCTATTCCAAACGTAAACGTGACCTTACAAAGAGAAGGGTTGCAACCAATTTCAGGCTTAACGCAAGCAGATGGCAAAGTAACATTCAGTGACATTATTGGCGGAAATATACAAATAACGGTGTACCTAAACGGTCAAACACAACCTTGTGAGGCGATGACATCTTTTATTGATAAGTCGACAACACTCGAGGTCAAGGTACAGAAATATGTAATCTTGGCTGGTTTTCTCGTTGAAACAAGCCAGTTGGCAATAGCAATACTGATCGTGGCAACCGTTATTCTGGTGCTCTTGTTAGAGATTTACAGAAGGAAACGCGTTAAACCACGGAAAGCCGGGACTGAGAATAAGTAGTGTTAAGGAAAAACCTTTATAACGCTCGTCGCAAGAATATTTTTTGATGAGGCGACGTCTGCAAGTTTTGTATAAATAAACTGTAAAGGGTTGTGCATGTGTTGAGTCATGCCAAAAGATGTTCTCCAACGTGTAAATTCTTCAGATGCGCAAAAAATGCAGCTGTCTATCGTGGGAATAAAGTGTGGTGTAGATTAACAGACGAACCGTGCGATGTTGCCCACTGTGCCTATGCTATGTGCATAAAAAGAAGACTGCTTCCAGGTGGAATATGTGGAGAGACTGTGAAGAGAAAAACCGTTGAGAAAGAACCTGAAGAAGTTATCGGTCCAACGATAAAGCTTCGAGGAAAATCTCTTAGAAGAATCGGAGAAAAAGAAATCTTTTAGCACTACGGTTCAGTCAAGCTGAAGTTTTCAACGATTGACATTCCATCTTTATCTGGCTGGGACGCGTTTAACAACTGGTGGTCTTATCTTTTTCAAAATTCTGTAGCCGCAGACTATACATTTTATCTCTCCACCACGAAGCTCCAGTTCCTCTAAAGGAACCTTTGCCCCACATCTTACACATTCGTAGACGATTCCTGTTGTTTTCTTCTTCTCCATGAGTATTCCTTCCTTTTCTACAAGAAAGATTTCGCTTTTAAATGTTTTCGAACATTTATACATTACTACTGAAGGAAGGCCAAAACCTTGAGGAAACGTCTAAGGAAGACCCTTTCGGGAAGGATTCCTCAAGAGGTGCTCAGTCACGTTTACAATTCCTACGATATTGTGGGCGACATAGCTATTATACGCTTAACAGAGGCTTCCAGAGAATATCGCCGAATAATTGCGGAAGCTATTATGAGTATTCATAAGAATGTAAAGACGGTTTTGGCTCAGATAAGCCCCGTTCAAGGAGATTTTCGACTTAGAAGGTTAGAGTTTGTCGCTGGTGAAAACAGGACACTTACTGTTCATAGAGAATCTGGATGTTTATTTTCCGTCGATGTTGCGGAGTGTTATTTTTCACCCAGACTTTTTTATGAACGTATGCGTGTTGCAAGACAAGTCCGCGCAGGCGAAACTGTTGTGAACATGTTTGCCGGAGTTGGTTGTTTTTCTATAATTATAGCCAAACATTCTGCGGTTAAGAAAGTTTACTCTGTGGACGTAAATCCTGCGGCGTTTCATTTTATGCGAGAAAACGTTAGGCTGAACCGAGTCTGTGAAAAAGTCATTCCAATACTTGGAGACGCAAAAAAGGTTGTCCGAGAGAAACTACGTCACGTAGCTGATAGAGTTCTCATGCCATTGCCGGAGAAAGCCTTTGAATATCTGCCTCATGCTTTGTTTGCTCTCAAGGATAAAGGTGAGAGGTGGATACACTATTATGACTTCGAGCATGCCAAGAAAGGTGAGAATCCGCTGGAGAAGGTCAGGTTGAGGGTGGCTGAAAAACTTGAAAGTTTAGGCGCAGCCTGTGAGGTGCCATTCAGTCGCATTGTTAGGACAACGGGTCCAAACTGGTATCAAGTTGTTTTGGATATAAAGATTGAACGATAAATTTCGGAAATTTAATAAACATTCCATTGAATATTTGTGTTCAAAGGAGGTTCTTAAAATGAAAAGGAAACTCATGGAGATTCTGGCATGTCCTATCGACAAGCATCATCCACTTGAGCTTTACGTTTTCGAAGAGAAGGAAGAAATCGTTGAAGGCTTGATTGTTTGTCCGAAGTGTTTGCGATGGTATCCGATACGGGATGAGATTCCTGAGATGCTCCCTGACGAGTTGCGAAAGGAAAGTGAAGACTTGCCGTTTTTGAGGAAGTGGAAGGATAAGGTTCCGAAAAAAATACTGCTGGAAGGAAAACCTTTCAACCTTAAAACTAGGCAGTAAGGAAAATTGGTGTTATTTCAGCTTTATGACGGTGCCCCTTGCTGATGATTTCAACGCTGCCTCTGCTATTTTGAGGGCTTTTAAGCCATCTATTCCAGTTATTAATGGCTTCTCTCCTTTTGAAATACAGTTTGCGAAGTGTTGAAGTTCAAGTTTTAAAGGTTCTTTCCACGGAATTCTGGGTTGTTTAGTCTCCTTTGAATCTTCAACCGTCAACCTTTGTGTGATATAATCAAGCTTCATTATGGCTCTGCTTCCAGTAACCGTCAATATTCGTGTTTTATAAGGCGTAAGCCAGTTTGACTCGATGAAAGCGCTTTTTCCTCCTTTAAAAGTCAACATTATATGTGCGTAGTCTTCGTATTTCCTGTGCAACATTCTTCCAGTTTTTGCGTAGACTGCTATTGGATCTTCGTTAAAAAGATGCCTCATGATATCTATGTCATGGATTGCTAGGTCTTTAACGACTCCAACATCGCCTATTCTTTCAGGCCACTGTGACACTCTTTTTGCCGTGGCACATACGATATCGCCTATTGTTCTTTTTTTAACGGCCGTTTTTATATGTTGAACACCCGGGATAAACCTCATCAAGAAGCCGACTGTTATGTGTAATCCTTGTTTTTCCGCTGTTTCTATTAGTTTTTCCGCTTGTTTTGTGTTTGCCGCCATGGGTTTTTCGACTAAAACGTGTTTTTCAGCCTTTAGGGCTTTTAATGCTTCTTTTGCAAGGCTTGTTGACCATGTGCAGACGCTCACTGCTTCTATGTCTTTTCTCTTTAACATTCTTCCAACATTTGTGTAGGGTTTTACACCGAATTGCTTGGCAACTGCTTTCGCTCTTTCAGCGTTTATGTCGCAAACCGCTAAAAGTTCTGTTTCCTCTAACTCTTTGAAGACCCTCGCATGGTTTCTTCCCCAGAAACCCGTGCCGATAACGGCTACTCCTAATTTTTTCATCTTTTTTTAACTCCTCTTCCTAAACCACGATATGTAAAACCTTCTACTTCAGCTTTGTTGGGTTCGACAACACCAACTAAATCGATTATCGCAGCTGGCTTTTTCATAATAACCTTTAGTCTTTTTAAGTTTAAACGTTTAAATCGTTCATGACTTGTCATTATCACTATACAATCTGCTCCTTCCATGTTTTCTGTTAGGTTTTTCTTGGTGGGATATCCCATCTCAGTCAACTCGTGGCTTGAAAAATACGGGTCGTAAACTCTAACTTTTACTCCCTTGCGTTCCAGTGTTCTGACAAGTTTTTTTGTTAATGGCTTGATGGAATCTTTTGTGTTTGGTGTTTGTGAAATTCCAAGCAAGGAGATTTTCGCTCTTCTCAAGGGTTTTCCGCAGGTTTTTAACGCTTCTCTTATAAGGCTGATGACCCGCTTAAACATCTCTTCATTTAATTCTCTGGCAACAACCGGGATTCTAAGCTTTACACCTAGATTTTCAACTTCTTCTAACAGAAGATACGCCTCTCTGGGAGGGCTCAAACTGCTTAGCCTTGATAATAGGGAAATATCGGATTTACTTGCTTCAATAAGTCTTTGAACTTGGGGGTAATCTATGCCCTTTTTTTCACAGAATAATGCAAGTTCGTTAGCTAAGGCGATACCTACGTCTTGCTGGGCTATCTGGAAAATTGTCGCCGCCTCCGCTGTTTTCACATTTTCTGCTTCTACCACATCATTCTTTGTTATGGTTTTTATTATCGCAGAAGCCTTCTTTAAGCTTGTTTTATCCGTCGCTGCAATAATTCGTTTCCGGTTTTTCGCATCCTCAAGTGTTTGTTCTACACTGGTTAGAAGTGGACTGTAGGCTAATCCAAAGTCAACTCCAACCTTAAGTCCGGAAGTATTTTCTAATGTTTCCTTGATCAAGCCTTCGATAATTCCTATTCCTACAACACTCACTACTATAACCAGAGAACCGCGATGAAGATTTGAACCAACTCGCTTGCATGCTTTTTCTACGTTTGCGTAGCTCACATTTCCCTTTTCATCAGTTTTTATCGGAGTCGCGATTACCACAATGTCGCTTTGGGTGATGGTGCTTTCCACGTCATTCATCGCTTTTAGAAATCCTTTTTTCAGATATTTTTTTAAAATGGGTTCAACTTCTGACTTCAGAAAAGGGGATTTCCCTTTCGCAACATAGCTTATTAAGTTTCGGTTCATGTCTGTGCATAGAACTTTGAATCCTGCTTCAGCGAATAGACAAGCGTGGATGATGCCGACACGTTTGCAACTAACGATGCTAACAGTGTATCTTCCACGCTGTTCTGTGATATTAACATCTTCTGGCTTTACATTCACCGGTTGCGGGGACATAAAATCTTCTCCGAATAACAGGTTAAAATCAACCTAATGCTTCAAGGTGTTGATTATCTCTTTAAGTTTTTCAGCGTATTCGTGAATTAGTTGCAACGCTTTCTCCGCGTTTTTAGCCTCTGCATACAACCGATAAATGGGTTCTGTTCCGCTAGGTCTCATCAGGATTGCACTTTTGTCTTCAAACCATATTTTTATCCCATCTATAGTGCTAATGTTTGGCCCGCTAACTTCTTTCTCTAATCTTTCCAAGGTTTTTTCTTTAAGCTCGTTTGGGCACTCAACCCTTCCCTTCTCGATGTAATACCTCGGCATTTCACCGAGTAATTTTGAAAGTTTTCCATCGGTTTTTGCCATGATATCTAGGATTAAAGCTGTTGCCATGGCTCCGTCTCGAACTGACTGGTGCGGTCCGTAAAAGACTCCACCGTTTTCTTCACCGCCAAGTTTTGCGTTCAACTCTTTCATCTTATGAGAAACCGTTACGCTTCCAACCTTGGTCCATACGATTTTCCCACCGTACGCTTCAGCTACGTCTTTAACTAAGGTTGAAGAACTCACAGGGGTGACTATTTTTTCACCCGGATTTTCCATAAGGAAATGTTTCTCAATCAAAGCGAAGGTTTTGTCACCCCAATAGATCGTTCCTTCTTCATCGACAAATATTGCGCGGTCAGCGTCTCCGTCATACGCCACTCCTAAATCTGCATTCACAGCTTTCACCGTTAAGGACAAGTCCTTAAGGTATTCTGGACGGGGTTCAGGGAGTCTTCCGGGGAACGTTCCGTCGATATTAGCGTTAATTGTTGTCACTTTGCATCCTAACTCTCTGAGCAACCTCGGTGCAGCTAGGCTGCCAACACTGTTTGCCGGGTCAACTACGACGTGGAATTGTTTTTCCGCGATTTCATCTGTATTCACGTGTTTTTTTATAGCGTCTATATAATCGTTGATTACTCCAGGTAAATCATGTATAGTTCCTATTCTATTCCATTCTGCGTAGTTTATTTCATCATTGAAAAATATGTTTTCAATTTTAATTTCTTGTTCGCGGGAAAGTTCTATTCCGTCGTTCCATATGACTTTTATTCCGTTGTACTCTGGGGGGTTGTGGGAAGCTGTTATTATCACGGCTCCGTCTGTTTGATGTTTTTTCACGGCGAATTGTAGTGCTGGTGTCGGCGCCATTCCAACTAGCAATATATTGCATCCAGTTGCGGTTAAGCCGGCGATGACCGCTCTTGCAAGCATAGGTCCGCTTGTTCTCGCGTCGTATCCAACTATCAAGTTTCCCTTTTGGAAGAAGTTTCCTATAGCGCTGCTAATTTTGATTGTTTTTTCCACTGTTAGTTCTTTGTTGACCACTCCGCGGATTCCGTTTGTTCCGAATAAGCGTTTATGGTTTGGCATGTTTTATTCCTTTTACATTAATGTTTGCTACGTTAGGCTGTGAACAATTTATATTTGAATAGCGTTAATAAAACGGTTTCGTGAAGGTGGAAATGTGAAGGTTAGACTTCATGAAATGAGTTGGGTTGAAGCCAAGGAATACTTCACTATGAACGACATCGTCATTCTTCCTGTGGGTTCGAATGAGCAGCATGGCCCACAGAATCCTCTTGGAACAGATCATTTAATCGCTAAAGCGATAGCTGAAGAAACAGCGAAGCGCACGGGAATCGTAAGCCTACAGGTGGTTCCTTTTGGTGTGAGTTCTCATCACAAACAATTTTGGGGAACAATATTCGTGTCGCCTAGGACATTTAAAGACTATGTGAAAGATGTGTGCTTGGCACTTGAGTATTACAATGTCAGAAAAATTGTGATAGTTAACGGACACGGCGGCA